>NZ_JBPKBO010000004.1:0-9859 GCF_051172775.1 Arthrobacter sp. Ld5 | reverse complement strand
GTGGGGGAAACGCCCGGTCCCATTCCGAACCCGGAAGCTAAGACCCACAGCGCCGATGGTACTGCACCCGAGAGAGTGTGGGAGAGTAGGACACCGCCGGACAACCATTCAACGGAAAGACCCCACCCCCCGGTGGGGTCTTTCCGCGTTAACCACCACCCCACCACCGGTACTGTCGATACATGAGTGGATTGTTCTCGCACCCTCCCGCCGAGACGGGCGGTCCTGAAGGACGGCCCGACCTTCAGTTCTCGGACTCCGTACCCGCTGCTGCCGATCACGCCTGGGCAGGGCTGACGCAGCACCTGCATCTGTGGTGGCCTGCCGGCGAGTTGAGCCGGTGGGGTGAGGACAGCTTCTTCGATCTGGAGGACAACGCCCTCGTCGAGACGTCGGCCCACGACGAGGAGAACGTGTGGGGCGAAGTGACGGACAGGATCCCGGAACAGTGGGTCGAACTGTCGTGGCGGCATTTCGGGTCCGCTTCCGCGACGGTGGTGCGGATCGAGCTGACCACACCCGGCGAGCCAGGTCCTTCTTCGAACCCGCCGGGCGAAAAGGCGGTGGATGGGTCCGGCGTGACGATCACCCTCAGCCACAGCGGGTGGACGGCGTCGGATCCGCAGGACATCTACGACTTCTACCGGGGGTTCTGGCCCGACGCCCTGTCGCGCTACCGCCGCTTCATGGGTGGCTCGTGATGATCGCCGCCGCGCTCGACGAACTCGGACACGCCCTGCCTGGTCGGGTGTCCACCGACCCTGAGGACCTCACCCGGAACTCACGGGATCAGGGCCCGGTCCTCGAGCCGGCGCTTCCGTCCGCGGTGATCCGCGTCCGCACCGTGGAGGACGTACAGGTGGTGCTGCGGTGGGCCAGTCGCCATCGCGTGCCGGTGGTGAGCCGTGGCGCAGGGTCCGGAGTGTCCGGTGGTGCACATGCGACGCAGGGCTGCGTCGTCCTGTCGCTCGAGCTCATGAACCACATCCTCGCGATCAACCCGGACGACGAGACCGCCGTCGTCGAGCCGGGGGTGATCAACGCCGACCTCAACACCGCCGTCGCGGAGCACGGCCTGATGTACGCCCCGGATCCGGCCAGCTACCGGTGGTCCACCATCGGAGGGAACGTCGCCACGAACGCCGGTGGCCTCCGCTGCGCCAAGTACGGTGTGACGAGGGATTCGGTCCTCGCCCTCAAGGTGGTGCTGGCGGGCGGCACCCTGATCTCGACAGGGCATTCGACGTTCAAGGGTGTCGCCGGATACGACCTGACCGCACTCCTGACCGGCTCGGAGGGCACGCTGGGCGTGGTGGTTCAGGTCACCGTCCGCCTCCGCTACCTGCCGCGGGACGTCCGGACCCTGGCCGCCTTCTTCGAGGACTTCCCGCAGGCGGCGGCCGGGGTCCTCGCCATCGGGCGGGCCAGGGTGCAGCCCTCGATCCTCGAACTCCTCGACGGGAGGACCCTCGAAGCTCTCGATGGTGCGCATGGGTCGAACCTCCGGGGGAGAGGGGGGTCGCTCCTGCTCGTGAGGACCGATGGGTATGGTGCTGCCGCGGAGGCCGCAGCGATCCGATCGGCGCTCCTCGGCCTGGGCGCGGTCGTCGAGGAGGAGGGGTCGGCGGAAGCCGAGCGGCTCGTGGACCTCCGCCGCCACAGCAGGGGAGACGAAGTGGATGACCTGTTCCGTGTGGGGGAGGACGTCGCGATACCGAAGTCCCGACTCGTGGACTACGTCGAGGCCCTCGAGTCGATGGCGGCTCGATACGCCGTCCAGCTGAAGGTCGTGGCCCACGCCGGAGACGGCAATCTGCATCCCACCTTCTGGGCCGAGCGCAGCGAGGGACCGCAGGCTCATGCCCGGCTGGACGAGGCACTCGACGAGTCGGTGCGCCTGGCGCTGGCTCTCGGCGGCACGATCACGGGCGAGCACGGCGTGGGTCAGTTCAAACGGAGGTGGCTCGCGTGGGAGCAGGAGCCGGCGGTCCTGGAGCTGCAGGCCCGCATCAAGGAGGTCTTCGATCCCCTCGGCATCCTGAATCCGGGAAAGGCCATTGTCGCCTGATCGTTGCCGCACCGGGCCGTCCTGTGCGGGATCGACGATGACGCCCGGTGATATCGTTCAGGAAACGGACGGAGATCTCCGTCATTTCCATTACTTCTTTCGGGGGCAGGATGTCTGAGAACAATCCGGGGCCGAAGGGCGAACAGCCCGACGGCGAGCAGGACACACCGCGGTACGGGGAGAACCCGCCGTCGTACGGCGAGAGCCGGCCCCAGTACGGGCAGCAGGGCCCGCCGTCGTACGGCGAGCAGGACACACCGCGGTACGGGGAGAACCCGCCGTCGTACGGTGAGGGCCAGCCGCAGTACGGGCAGCAGAGCCCGCCGTCCTACGGTGAGGGCCAGCCCCAGTACGGGCAGCAGTCCCCGTCCGCCTACGGACAGGGCGCGTCCCCGTACGGCCAGCAGAGCCCCTACGGACCGGGCGCGGGCAGCTACCCGGGACAGCAGGGCTACCAGGTCCAGACGGCGGAGAACCCCGGCAAGACGCTCGGTATCGTCGGATTCATCCTCGCGATCCTGATCGCCCCGGTCGGCCTGGTCATCAGCATCGTCGCGTTCGTGAAGTCACGGAAGGCGAGGATGGGTAATGGTTTCGCTCTCGCCGGCATCATCATCGGGGCGCTGTTCACCATCATCGGGGTGATCACCACGATCGCCCTGATCGCCTTCTTCGGCGACGTGACGCAGCAGATCATGGACGCATGTGAGGGCCAGCCCCCGGGAACCCCGGTCACCGTCCAGGGCCAGCCCCTGGAATGCCCGTAGCAGCAACCCCGGACGCGACGAGGGACCGGCAGCCGATTGGCTGCCGGTCCCTCGTCGCATGCACGGGAACGCCGGCCTAGTCGGCGTCCTCGTCGATCCCGATGGTCCTCGCATCCGCGGTCAGCATGATCGCTGCCTCGTCGCGGCGGTGACGTAGTTCGTCGTCGAGGTAGGACTGCACGGCCTCGGCCATGGGGACGTTCCTGTCCTCCCGCTCGGACATGTACCACCGGTGCTCGAGCACCTCGTGGACCACCTCGGCGGGCTCGAGCTTCCCGCCCAGTTCCCGGGGGACGGCACGCACGATGGGCTCGAAGACCTCGTTCACCCAGAGGTGCGCACTGAACTCCTCGTCGAGCGTGGGATTGTTGTCCGCCCGGTACGCATCCATGTCGTTGAGGAGGCGTCGCGCCTGGTTCTCCTGCGCGTCGAGACCCGTCAGACGGAGGAGGCGGCGGCTGTGGTGCCCCGCGTCGACGACCTTGGGCTGCAACTGGATCTGCGTCCCGTTGGCGGCGGTCTTGATCGCGTACTCCTCGACATCGAAGCCGAGCTCGTTGAGCCGGCGGATGCGCGCCCCCACCCGCCAGCGGTCGCCCAGCTCGAACGATTCCTGCTCCGTCAGCTCGCTCCAGAGGCGACGGTAGCTGTCCATGATCAGCTCGCTCGTGGCGAGCGGATCCACCTTCTCCTCGATGAGGCCGCCCTCCGCGAGGTCCATCAGCTCGCCGGCGATGTTCACGCGGGCGATCTCCAGGTCGTACTCGCGCTGACCGGTGGACAGCTCGGGGTAGAGCTCGCCCGTCTCGGCGTCGACGAGGTACGCGGCGAATGATCCGGCGTCGCGGCGGAACAGGGTGTTGGAGAGGGAGACGTCCCCCCAGTAGAAGCCGATCAGGTGGAGGCGCACCAGGAGCAGCGCCTGGGCGTCGATGAGCCGGGTCAGCGTGTCGCGCCGGAGCGTTTGGGAGAACAGCGCCCGGTACGGGAGGGAGAACTTGAGGTGGCGGGTGACCAGCACGGGGTCGAGTTCCTCGCCCTCCGGCGTGGTCCGGCCCGAGATGACCGCAACGGGCTCGACGCAGGGGACGTCGAGGCGCTGGAGCTTCCGGAGCATGTGGTACTCGTGGCGGGCGATGTGCTCGCCGGTCTCCTTCACGGCGATCACCGACCCACCGAGATGCGCGAAGCGCACGATGTGCCGGGAGATGCCCCGGGGGAGCGCGGCGAGGGCGCTCGCCGGCCACTCCTCGAGGGCGATGTGCCAGGGGAGGTCGAGGAGCTCGGGATCGGTCGCGGCCGCCGTGATGTTGAGGGAGCCCAGGTTGGGCGCCTCGGAGGACGCAGGGCGCACCCGCGGCAGCTTGCCGGTCTGGTCGTAGTCCGTCGGCTCGTCGTGCCACTGCGCGTTCGAGGTCTCTGTCATGGATGCTGCCTTCGTGTCGGGACGGGAAGTGAGCCTGCATCAAGCGTAGTGGCCGTTAAACGACGACGGCGGTCTCCCCGGGGCCCCAGGAGAGAGGCCCGGCGAAACCACCGCCGTCGTCGTGCGTGATCCGCGAAGAACCTAGACCGTCTCGGCCAGGCGCTCACCCGAGGAGGTGTCGAACAGGTGCACATGGCCCTGCTCGGGGCGCACATACACCGTGTCGCCCTTCATCGGTGGGCGACGGCCGTCGACGCGGGCCACGATGTCGTGGTCCTTGCCGTCCAGCGTGGTGTGTCCGTAGATGTAGGCGTCGGCGCCGAGTTCCTCGACGACGTCGACCTCGACCTGCAGGCCCTCACCCGCGGCGGCGAGGACGAGGTCCTCGGGGCGGACGCCGAGCGTGACGGTGTTGCCGGCCGCGGCCTGGAGGACGCTGCCGGGAACGGGGTAGACGATGCCGCCGAAGAGGACGCCGCCGTCGGCGACGGGGAGTTCCAGGAGGTTCATGGCGGGCGAGCCGATGAACCCGGCGACGAAGACGTTCTTCGGACGCTCGTACAGGTTGCGGGGGGTGTCCACCTGCTGGAGGATGCCGTCCTTGAGCACGGCGACGCGGTCTCCCATGGTCATGGCCTCGACCTGGTCGTGTGTCACGTACACCGTCGTGACGCCGAGACGGCGGGTCAGCGAGGCGATCTGCGTACGCGTCTGCACACGCAGCTTGGCGTCCAGGTTGGACAGCGGCTCGTCCATGAGGAACACCTGCGGGTTACGAACGATTGCGCGGCCCATGGCGACACGCTGGCGCTGGCCACCGGAGAGCGCCTTCGGCTTGCGGTCCAGGTAGTCCTCGAGGTCGAGGAGCTTCGCCGCCTCGCGGACGCGCTCGGCACGCTCCTCCTTGGAGACGCCGGCGATCTTGAGCGCGAAGCCCATGTTGTCGGCCACCGACATGTGCGGGTAGAGCGCGTAGTTCTGGAAGACCATCGCGATGTCGCGATCCTTCGGCGGGACGTCGGTGACGTCGCGGTCGCCGATCAGGATGCGTCCGGAGTTGACGTCCTCGAGGCCTGCGAGCATGCGCAGGGAGGTCGACTTGCCGCAGCCCGAGGGCCCGACGAGAACGAGGAATTCGCCGTCGGCGATGTCGATGTTGAGCTTGTCGACGGCGGGCTTCTCGGTGCCCGGGTACAGGCGCGTGGCCTGGTCAAACGTTACCGTTGCCATGGAGTTGGTTCCTTTTCACGGGCAGGTACGTGCCCGACGATCCGTAGTGAATGGAAGATATTCAGTTGTTGCGCGTGGCCCGTCAGCAGTACCGGTGACGTCGGTCACGCCTCCTGAGTATGACACGTTCCCTACCCGGGTGCACCCGCCGCGCGCAGCGCCGCGAGTTCTTCGAGCACCTCGGTGAAGGCCTGCGGGGTGGCGACCGAGAAGGACGCCGCAGTGTCTCCGGGGCCGATCCGGATGCCGACGTCGCCGGCGCCGAGGGTCTTCTGGGCGTGCTCGTCCGTGACGTCGTCGCCGGCGAAGAAGACCGCCGTCGCCCCCGTCGCCTGCCGCAGCAGGGCCAGTCCCTGGCCCTTGTCCGCCTCGACCACGGAGATCTCGAGCACGCGCTTGCCGGTCGTGATCCTCACACCGTCCAGCGGGGCGAGGCCTGCCCGGGCTGCCGCCACGGCGGCCTCGGCAACGGTGTCCGCCGCGGTCCTCGTGTGGAGCACGACGCCGGCGGGCTTGAACTCGATGCGCGTCCCGGGATGCCCGGCGACGGTGCGTTCGACGACGGCGACGGCGCGCGCCAGGAGATCGGCCTGGGCCGGCGTCAGCGACAGGGGGGCGCCGTCCGGCCCCGTCCAGGTCTCGGCACCGTGGCTGCCGATGAGCATGGTGTCCGCCGGCGGGTCCGCGACGGCGCGCAGGCTGTCGAGGGCCCTGCCGGAGATGAGCGCCGTCGTCGTCGCCGGCAGCCCGGCCAGCACCCTGACGGCCGCGGCCGATGCGGGGAGGGCCCGGGCGTCCTCGGCGCGCTCGACGAGCGGTGCCAGCGTGCCGTCGAAGTCCAGTGCGACGAGCAGATGGGGGGTGGAGGCCAGGCGGCGGAGGGCGGCCTGCAGCCCCGCCTCAAGCGCCACTGGCGGGGCTCCCGGACTGGAGCGCGCTGAGGAACGCCTGCGACCAGCGCTCGACGTCGTTGTGTATCACCTGGCGGCGCATGAGCCGCATGCGCCGCATGGCCTCCGGCTTCGGCATGGTGATGGCGGAGACGATGGCAGCCTTCAGCCCGTCGATGTCGTGCGGGTTGACGAGGATCGCCTGACGCAGGGTGTCCGCCGCACCCGCGAACTCGCTGAGCACGAGCATGCCCGTGTTCCCGGTCCGCGCGGCGACGTACTCCTTGGCCACGAGGTTCATGCCGTCCCGCAGGGCGGTGACGAGCATGACGTCGGCCGCCAGGTACAGGGCCACCATCTCCTCGACCGGGTAGCTGTGGTGCAGGTAGCGGATGGCGGTGTTCTTCATGGTGTCGTGGGTGCCGTTGATGCGGCCCACGGCACCCTCGATGTCCTCGCGCAGGAGGCGGTACTGCTCCACGCGCTCGCGGCTGGGGCTGGCGACCTGGATGAGGGCGGCGTCCTCCACGGTGATGGCGCCGTCCTCGAGCAGCTCCCCGTAGGCCTTCAGGCGATGGCCGATGCCCTTCGTGTAGTCGAGCCTGTCGACACCGAGCAGGATGTGCTGGGGGTCGCCGAGCTCCCGCCGGATCTCCTTCGAGCGTTCGATGACGTCGGGCCGCTGCGCCAGTTCCGTGATCGCCGTGGTGTCGATGGAGATGGGGAACGCCTCGGCGCGCGACACGTAGCCCGGTGTGCCGTCGTCGGACGCCGGCACCTGCACCTGCTGGGCCTTGATGGTGTAGCCCGTGAAACGGCGCACGCACCGCAGGAAGTTGCTGGCGTCGCTCGGACGCTGGAAGCCGATGAGGTCCGCGCCGAGGAGCCCCTCGATGACCTGCCGACGCCACGGCAGCTGCGCGTAGATCTCCAGCGGCGGGAACGGGATGTGGTTGAAGAAGCCGATCTTCAGGTCCGGGCGCGCTTCGCGCAGCATCTTCGGGACGAGCTGCAGCTGGTAGTCCTGGACCCACACGGTGGCACCCTGCGCAGCGACGGATGCCGTCGCCTGCGCGAAGCGCTCGTTGACCCGCCGGTAGGAGTCCCACCAGGTGCGGTGGAACTCCGGCGACGCGATGACGTCGTGGTAGAGCGGCCAGAGGGTGGCGTTCGAGAAGCCCTCGTAGTACAGCTCCACCTCCTCGGCGCTGAGCGGCACAGGTACCAGGCGCATGTTCGACTCGTCGAACGGCTCGAGCGTCTCGTCGGGGGCGCCGTGCCAGCCGACCCAGGCGCCGTCGGCCTTGGCCATCACCGGCGCCAGCGCGGTCACGAGACCGCCCGGTGAACGCCGCCACGAGCTCTCGCCGTTGTCGTCGACCACCCGGTCCACCGCGAGCCGATTGGACACGACGATGAAGTCGAAATCGCCGTACTGGTCGTCCGTCGAGAACGACGCCTGGACGCCGGGGGTGGTCGAGGGTTGTGCAGCACTCACAGCGGGCTCCATAAAGTAGTTGGTCTCTGAAACGACTCTATCCGGTCGGGTCCAGCCGGACGCGTGGCTGATTTCACGCGGTGCCGGGGCTGGGCTACCCTTATTGAGCGCTCCGCTCATGCTGCCCTCGGCACATGCATGACGACGGCGCCGCGCTGGCCCGGTCAGCACGCCTCCTTAGCTCAGTTGGCCAGAGCACCGCTCTTGTAAAGCGGGGGTCGTCGGTTCGAATCCGACAGGGGGCTCCACGACACCGGTGCCGCTGCCCGCCGACGGCCTTCGAGCGCCCCGCCCGTGCTCTCACCCCTCCCGGTAGCGGTTCCGGTAATCCTTGGCCATCGCCGCGTCGCGCGCCACCCGGTGGAACGCTCTCCCGTAGCGCCGCTGCTCCGCGACGTCCTGCCGGCGGTGGAGGCTCGCGAGTTCGCGGTCCATCTTCCGGTAGCTCAGCCAGCGGCGTTCCTCGAGGTCCCCGGCCGCGATGGCGGCCTGGACCGCGCACCCCGGTTCGCTCTCGTGCGAGCAGTCCCGGAACCTGCATCCGGCGAACAGTTCCTCGACGTCGCCGAACACCCGGGACAGCCCGTCCTCCGCGTCCCACAGGGCGAAACCCCGCAGGCCCGGAGTGTCCATGAGGATGGCTCCGTCCCCGAGCGGCACCAGTTCCCGGGCCGTCGTCGTGTGCCGCCCGCGTCCGTCCGTCGTACGGACCTCGCCCGTGTCCTGGCGGGCGTCGCCGGCGAGGGCGTTGATCAGGCTCGACTTGCCGGCGCCCGAGGGCCCCAGCAGTGCCAGGGTCTGCCCCGCACCGATCCGTCCACGCAGGTGCTCGAGGCCGTCGCCTGCCTCCGCCGACGTCGTCAGGACCTCGACCCCGCGGGCGCGGTCGACCGTCTCGGCGACCACGCCGTCGAAGCGGGAAGTCAGATCCGCCTTGGTCAGGATGACCAGGGGCACGGCCCCGGAATCCCATGCGGCGACGAGGGTGCGCTCGAGCCGGTTGGTCGAGAGCGGCCGGTCCAGGGGGACGACGACGCCCAGGAGGTCGATGTTCGCGGCCAGGGCCTGGGCCTCGGACAGCGGGTCGTACGCCCGCTTGCGCTGAAGCAGGGTCGAGCGGGGCAGGTGCCCGACGACGACGCGGTCGCCATCGCCCCGCAGCCCCACCCAGTCCCCGGTGGCGAGGGATCCGGCGTCGTCGAGGTGCAGGATGCCCTCCGTCGTGGCGACCAGGACCCGCCCGCGGTCCGTGCGGACGATCCGCCCCGGCTGCACGCCGGACGGGAAGTGGAAGGAGAAGAGAGCACCGATGCGGTCGGTGAAGCCGTACTGCAGAAGAGTGTTCAACGCGGTTCCTCCGAAGGAGGCCTCCCGCGGGGCGCGGTTACCGCGCCGATGCCGGGGAGGCGGGGTTCATGGGGGTGTTGTCGGCGCACAGCGCAACGGCAAGGACCTTCGTCATGACTCCACCTCCTCGATTCTCCTCATGCCTCCCGGCGGCTCCGGGAGCGTTCTCGGCATCCAGCCTAGCGGGGCCGGCAGGGGAAGGGAACAGCGGCCCCGGGCCTAGTGCGACCGCCCGAGGACGTCCGGGCCGAAGATCCTCACGAGACCCACCAGGCACCCCATGATGACGAGCGAGAGTACGGCGAGGAAGGGCATGTTCGGCTGCCGCGGGGCTTCGGCCCGCTGGATCGCCACCGCCTCGTCGGCGCTCGCCGACGCGGTGGCCGTGGGCGCGGAGGACGGCGCGGGCGTGGTCGCTGACGGGGACGGGGACGGCGACGGGGTCGCCGACGGCTTGGGCCGGGGTGTCGGCTTCTCCTCGGCCGGCGCCTCCTCGACGATCGGCGGCAGTACCTCGGGCGCCGGAGGCAGGGGAGCGACGGGGGCGACCGGCTGCACAGGGGGCGCCGGGACAGGTGCCGGGACAGGGGCAGGGGCCGGCGCCGGGGCTGGTGGCGGCGGCCCCTGCCCCTG
>NZ_JBPKBO010000003.1:0-244509 GCF_051172775.1 Arthrobacter sp. Ld5 | reverse complement strand
GGGGTGGGTTCCGGTGTGGGGCTGGGCGAAGGCGACGGCGGTGCCGGGGGTTCGGACGGCGCAGGCGGTTCCGTGGGCTCCACCGAAGGAGGAGGCGGCACCACCGGGGCCGGCGTCGGCGAAGGTGGCTTCTTCTCCGTCATCGGTCGCGTCGTCGCAGGCGTTGCCGGGGGTGTCGTCGCCGGAGGGGGCGTCGTCTCCCGCCGCAGGGTCGGCGCGGGGCCCGTCGGCTCCGGATCGGGGGCCGGACCGGTCCGGGTGGGGGAGACCACGCCGGGGCTCCCGGGGGCCTGCGGAACCTCGCAGCCGGTGGCGCCGACGTTGGGGCACACCTCCGCGGCCGACGCGGGCAGTGCGCCGAAGGTGAGGCCGCACAGCACGACCGCCGCGGCGGATACGCGCAGGTAGGAATGCTTGCTCACGGGGCTCCCAGAATCTCGACAGGCTGCTGACGTCTGCAGGTCACATTACCCCGTGGAGCGCCGCCGAACCCACGGATCGTCCCCGGATCAGCGCTGCGGCAGGCGGTGCAGCTCGACGTCCAGATGCCCGGCATCGATGGTCGCGGTCATGAACGTGCAGTGCGGCTGGCGGCGGCGGTCCGTGGGGGAGCCGGGGTTGAGCAGGCGCAGTCCCGTCGACGCCCGCGTGTCCCAGGGGATATGGCTGTGTCCGAACACCAGGACGTCGACGTCGGGGTAGAGCGACGACATCCGTGCCTCCCGCCCCTGCTTCTGGCCCGTCTCGTGGACGACGGCGAGGCGGACGCCGTCGAGTTCGGCCCGTGCGACCAGGGGGAGCCGTGCCCGGAGGTCCCCGCCGTCGTTGTTCCCGTAGCAGGCGACGAGCCGTCGCGACCGGGCCTCGAGCGTGTCGAGGAGCGGCGCCTCGGTCCAGTCCCCGGCGTGGACGACGACGTCGGAGGCCCCGACCGCCTCCCACACCTCGCCGGGCAACTGCCGGGCCCGCTTCGGCAGATGGGTGTCGGCGAGGATCGTCAGGAGGAGGGGCATCCGGCCATTCTCCCGCGTGTCACCGGCCCCGTGACAAGCCGACGACGTTGTGCCATGCTTCCTAAGCACGCTTACCAATAGGGGCAGTCCATGAGGAGGCAGCAATGAACATCGACAAGGCGCAGATCATCGATCTGCTGAAGAGCCAGGGGAAGAACGACGACGCCGAGCGGGCGCAGTCCGAACTCCCCGACCAGGTGGATCCGGGGCAGCACGCGGACCTCCTCGCCAGGTTCGGCATCAATCCGAAGGACCTGCTGGGCAAGATCCCGGGCCTGGGCGGCTTCGGGAACTAGGGGCGCCCCGCGGGCCGTCGCCATCAACGATCGAAGGAGCCAGTCGTGGATACGAGTCAAGTGGTGTGGATCGTCGTCGGGATCATCGTCGTCCTGGCCGTCATCGCCGTGATCGCTATGCTCGCCCGGAAGCGAGGGGCGGCGCAGCGCCAGCACCGGGAGGAACAAGATCGGCAGCGCGCGGCCGAGATGCGCGAGAAGGCGCAGGCCACCGAGCTCGAGGCACGCGAGCGGGAGGCCAAGGCGTCGATGGCGGAGGCCGAAGCCGAGCGGGCCGAGGTCGAGGCCGAGAAGCTCCGCCGGCAGGCCCAGGAGCGCCAGACCGACGCGCAGGGACTGCGCGAGACCGTGACGCACCATCATCAGGAGGCCGACTCGATCGACCCGGACGCCGCCCGGCGGGACGATCCGCGCTCCGGACGCTGACCTCCCGGGGAAGGGAGCCCGCCTCGACGGCGGGCTCCCTTTCTGCATTCCCTGCCCGACACCGGACGGCATCGATCACGCCGACGCGGGCGGCGACCAGCACTGCGGGGTGTCGTGGACGTGGGTCGACCACGGTGCAACCCGGCGGCGGTGCCCTATTCGCCGTCGCCGGCCGGACCTTCCATGCCGGACGGCTCCGGGAAATGGGCCTCGGGTCCGGGCGCGGAGACGCCTGTGTAGGCCCGGCCCGTATCGCCGGCACGCAGGACGGCGGGATCGTTGTAGACGGACTGCTCACCGTCGTCGCCCGCGAGGAACGCGGCCACCGCACCCGGCGCGACTGCGGCTCCGGCGATCGCGCCAGGGATGCGCGAGGCCCCCGGGTCCGGGGAGGGGTCCGGCACCAGCTCGATCCGGATCGGTACGCTCGTGCCTTCGTCCTGCGCCATGGTGTCCTCCCTTGCCGGGGCGATCCCTTCGTCGTCCGATCATCCTTCGTCCGGTGCCGTTGTCAAGGGATGGCGGCCCCGGTCCGTGCCGGGTCCGGTGTCCCGGCTCCTCCGGCGAGTCGGCCCCTCCTCCGGACGGGCGCAGCCCATAGCCCATCGGACGTCCCGCCGCCAGTGTGAGGGACACGATAACGACGGCCGGCGGTGCTTTGCGTTCGCCGCCCCATAGTTGAGCTATGGATCAATGGCAGGGACTCCTCGCTCAATGCGGCCGGAGCATGGGGTTCGATCGCGGGCACCGGCGCGCGGCGTATGCGCTGGCAGGTGTCGGTGTCTTCTGGGCCGTGGGGCTGTTCGGGGGTCTGCGGATCCTGCACGGCGCGTCATCACCCATGACCACCCTCGTGGTGCTGTACGTGATGCTCGCCGTCGTCGCGCTCTCCCTCGTGGTCGCGGCCGCCGCCGTGGCCGAACTGGGGCGGCAGGCGGCGGAGCGACGCCGACGCTAGGGGCGGGACCCCCGACGGGAGTTCGCGCAACCCCGTGAGCAGGCACGGCGCCGGCGGGCGACGACGGGTAGCGTGGGCAGCATGCTGACCATTCCCGAGAACTTCCCGCCCGCGTACATCCGCTATCTCGAGGCCCAGGACGAAGGCTTCGCCGAGACGGTGTTGATGGTCATGAAGCAGTCCGTCGCGGAAGGCAAGCACGGCATCCTGATCAGCGACCAGGCCCTCGATCGTGGGGCGGAGACGTCCAAGGAGGTCCCGTTCGGCGAGGTCGTCGAGGGAACCCGCTGACTCCTGCCCGCACCGCGACCCGGCCCCGCGCCGGGCGGAGGCGTCGGCCCTTCGGGTCGGCGCCTCCATCCGTTCCGGCCGAAGGCGTCGGTGCTAGGCCCCGGCGCCCGTCCGGTCGTCGGAGTCCGCACCCTCGGAGGGTTCCTCGGCGTGCACCCTGATATCCGCCGGGTCGGCGGCGGTGTCACCCTCTGCGGGGGCCTCGTTGTGGACCCGGTCGTCGTCGCGTGGATTCTCTGACATGCGCTCGTCCTTTCGTTTCCCGGGAGCACCGGCTCCCTTGGCGTCAGTCTACGGACCGGGATTCCCGTGCGGCGCGACCGGGGTCCGCATGACGCGCTGTCATCAGCAGGCTTACTATCGGGTGATGGAAGCCCTGGATACCGTTCCGCCGGTCGACCGCCCACGGGTGATCGCACGGTCTGCCGCCGTCGGCGTGCTGGCGGTCGTGCTCGGGGGAGGTGTCCACGTCCTGTCCGGGGGGTCGCTCCCGAGCCTTCCGATCCTCTGCGCCCTGGCGGCGCTCGCCGTCCTGACGGCGGCCCTCGCCGGGCTGGCGCGGATGCCGGGATGGGGTGTGCTGCTGCTGCTCGGTGCCGGGCAGCAGGTGCTCCACTGGCTCCTCGGCGGCCTGGCGGCAGGGGCCGTGACGCCGTCCGCCGGCCCGGCGGACCACCACGACGGCGCGGCCCCCGTCGGGTCGGCGCCCGCGCAGGGCCACTCCGCGGAAGTCATGCTGATGCTCCATACGCACCTGGCCGTCGCCCTCCTCCTGGGGTGGGCGGCCCCCCGCTCGGCGCAGTTCCGCGCATGGCTGGGCCGGCGCCTGCGGTCGGGTCGCCGGTCACCGACCGCGAAGGGCGCCCCGGTCGTGTGACGAGGGCGCCCTCCCGTGTGCTGGTGCCGGTCTAGTTGGCGCTCGCCGCACCGTCGTAGAACGGGTAGTCCGTGTATCCCTCCGCGCCCGTCGAGTAGAACGTGGCCGGGTTCGGCTCGT
The DNA here is from genome assembly GCF_051172775.1 of Arthrobacter sp. Ld5. Taxonomy (NCBI): domain Bacteria; kingdom Bacillati; phylum Actinomycetota; class Actinomycetes; order Micrococcales; family Micrococcaceae; genus Arthrobacter; species Arthrobacter sp. Ld5. The sequence goes on along the minus strand of NZ_JBPKBO010000003.1, from coordinate 240,528 downwards.
TCTCGGGCAGGTTCTCCCGCCAGCGACGGGCGAGGTCGGGGTTCGCGATGGCCGGACGGCCGACGACGACGGCGTCGCCCACCCCGTCCTCGAGGATGGCGATGGCTTCGTCGCGATTGGTGATCACGCCGAATCCGCTGTTGATGAGGACGGGGCCGCCGAACCGCGTGCGCAGGTCCTGGATCAGCTCGCCCGTGGGGTCGGCGTGCAGCACGCTCAGGTAGGCGAGCTTCATCGGGGCGAGGGCATCGACCAGCGTCCCGTAGGTGGTGTGGACATCGGCCGACTCCGTCTCGAGGGCGTCCTGGATGTTGTGCGCCGGGGAGATGCGCAGGCCGACCTTCTCCGCGCCGACCTCGGCCACGACGGCCGCGACGAGCTCGATCAGGAACCGCGCACGCTTCTCCGGCGATCCGCCGTAGGCGTCCTCGCGCTGGTTCGACTCCGGGGAGAGGAACTCGTGCAGCAGGTACCCGTTGGCGCCGTGCAGTTCGACGCCGTCGAACCCTGCGACGTCGATGGCCTTCCGGGAGGCGGTGACGAACTCCTCGATGACGCCGGGGAGCTCCTCGGTGGTGAGGGCATGCGGCACGGGGTAGGGCTGCTTGCCGGTGCGGGTGCGCGTCACGCCGTCGATCGCCACGGCGCTGGGGGCGACGACCTCGTATCCGCCGTTCGTGTCGGGGTGGGTGACCCGGCCCGCGTGCATGACCTGCGCGACGATCCGCCCGCCGTCGGCGTGGACCGCGTCCGTGACGCGCTTCCAGCCCGCCAGCTGCTCGTCCTCGACCAGGCCGGGCTGGCCCGGGAAGCCCTGGCCGGCATGGCTGGGGTAGGTGCCCTCGCTGACGATCAGGCCGAGGGAGGCACGCTGCCGGTAGTGCTCGACGACGAGATCACCGGGTATACCGGCGTCCCCCGAGCGGACCCGGGTGAGCGGCGCCATGACCACGCGGTTGGGGAGTTCGAGCGTGCCGAGCGTGAGGGGGGAGAACAGTTTCACGAGGTCCTACTTTCCGGTCGGGGTCTACTGGCGGCAACCGGGCGCCGCCGGGGCGTATTCCGGATGTGCGCCGCCTCACGGGACCGGACGCGACGAAGCCCCGGAGAGGACCCCGGGGCTTCGTGCGGCATCACGCGGTGAGCGCTACTCGCTGTCCTGCTCGTCGATCGCGCTCAGCGGTGAACCGCCGCGGTTCGCGGGATCGTCGCTGGCGTCCACCTCGTCGTCCTCCATCATGCCGAAGTCGACGTCGGCCGCCGCTTCGCCGAGCATCGGCTCCTCCGGCGGGTACTGCTCGTCGCCGTGCTCGTACCGGGCCTCGGAGGTCTCGGCGCGGAGGGTCTGGTCGCTGAGGACGCCCTCCTCGCCGATCACGGCGACCCCGTTCTCGTCGGCGACGGCACCGGCCGCCCCGGGCTCGTCCTGCAGCAGGGGATCCTCCTGCCAGCGATCCGGGTCGGCCTCCGCCGCGCCCTCGTAGCTGTCCGGCCGGCCCTCGAGGACCGGGTCGAAGGCCTCGGGGGCGAGCCCGTCGTTCGGCACCTCGGGCTCCTCGTCCATGATGGTCAGTTCCTCGTCGGGAAGGTTCTCGGTCATCTGCTCTGCCTTTCGTCGGTGCTGCGCATCGTCGATCATCAGCCTACTGATGATCCGGTCCGGGCGACAGTTCGCCCCGGGGCCCGGAGCGCGTCGGGGATCCGCCGGGGTCGGTCTAGACGTGATCGCGCCAGCTGTGCCGGGGTTCGTACCCCAGCAGGCGGCGCGCCCGCTCGATCGAGAGGAGCGTCTCGTGCTCGCCCACCTCGCGCGTCAGTGGCACCCCGGGGAAGACCTCGGCCGCCAGGTCCGCACTGGCGCGGCTCATGACGGTGTCGGCGGCCGCGATGATGAAGCGGTCGAAGCCCGGTGCCGCGTTCTCGAGGGCCTTCGCCACGGCCTGGGCCCCGTCCCGCCCGTCGATGTACCCCCACAGGTTCCACTTCCGGGCGGTGGCGTCCGCGTCGAAGGACGGGAACTCCGCGTAGTCCTCCGGGTCCATGACGTTCGAGAAGCGCAGCGCGGTGATGCTCAGCTGTGGATCCCAGCGCGTCAGCTCGATCGCCAGCTGCTCCTCGAGGTGCTTGACGAGGGAGTAGGTGCTCTCGGGCCGGGCCGGGTACTCCTCGTCCACCGGGATGTACGGGGGCGGGGTGTCGAACGGGAGTCCCAGGACGGTCTCGCTGGAGGCGTACACCACCCGCTTGATGCCGGCACGCCTGCAGGCCTGGAAGACGTTGTAGGTGGCGGCCATGTTGTTGTGGAACGTCGCCGCGTCCGCCTGCAGGCCGGGAGCCGGGATGGCCCCGAGGTGCACGACGGCGTCGAGGCCGGAGTGGCGGTCGTCCACGCCGAGGAGCGCGTCGACGACCTGCCCGTAGTCCCGCAGGTCGATGCGGAGGAACGTCGGGGTGCGCTCGCCGTGCTGGTCGAGCTCGAGGACGGTGTGTCCGGCCTCGCGCAGGCCGCGGACGACACTGCGCCCCAGCTTCCCGTTGGAGCCCGTGACGGCGACGTTCAGGGGACCGCTCGCGGACGCCATCAGACCGGCCGCGTCTCGGGGGAGACGGTCTTCGCGACGTCCGTCTCGGCGAGGTCGCCGATCGCGTCGTCGATGGCCTTCAGGACGTCGTCCTCGAGCGTCACGCCCGCGGCGACCGCGTTCGACTCCACCTGCTCCGGGCGGGAGGCGCCGATGATCGCCGAGGCGACGTTCTTGTTCTGCAGCACCCACGCGATGGCCAGCTGGGCCATCGTGAGGCCGACGCCGTCGGCGATCGGTGCGAGCCTCTGGACGCCCGTGAGTACCTCGTCGCTCATCCAGCGCTTGATCATGTCGGCGCCGCCCTTGTCGTCCGAGGCGCGCGTGCCCTGCTCCGGCTGGGCGCCCGGCCTGTACTTGCCGGTCAGCACGCCCTGCGCGACGGGCGACCAGACGATCTGCGACAGCCCGAGCTCCTCGGACGTCGGGACGACGTCGCCCTCGATGACACGCCACAGCATCGAGTACTGGGGCTGGTTGGAGATGAGCTGGAAGCCGAGATCCCTGGCGAGGGCATGGCCGTCGCGGATCTGCTGGGCCGTCCACTCGCTGACCCCGATGTACAGGGCCTTGCCCTGGCGCACGATGTCGGCGAACGCCTGCATCGTCTCCTCGAGGGGTGTTTCGTGGTCGTACCGGTGCGCCTGGTAGAGGTCCACGTAGTCGGTCTGCAGGCGCTGCAGCGATCCGTCGATCGACTCCATGATGTGCTTGCGGGACAGCCCGACGTCGTTGTGGCCCTTGGGCCCGGTGGGCCCCCACACCTTCGTGAAGATCTCGAGCGACTGGCGCCGCTCGCCCTTGAGGGCTTCGCCGAGGACCGTCTCCGCGGCGGTGTTCGCGTACACGTCCGCGGTGTCGAACGTGGTGATGCCGACGTCGAGCGCCGCACGCACGCACTGGGTGGCGACGTCGTTCTCCACCTGCGATCCGTGGGTGAGCCAGTTGCCGTACGTGATTTCCGAGATCTTGAAGCCGCTGTTGCCGAGGTATCTGAAGTCCATAGCGCCGATGCTAACCACCCGGACGGGCCGAGTACAGGAAACCCGGTTCCTGAGGCAACCAATGCGTCATACGACGTGGAGGGGTAGTGCGCAGCCGCTAGACTTGTGCGCGTCCTTCGGTAGCCACCACCAGTGAATGAGGAATCTTGGTCGACTTCAGCGCTCGCTTCGCCACCGGGACGGAGCAGCGGGATTGGGATTCGCTCGTGACCGCGAACCCCGGCGGGGGCAACATGCTCTCCTCCCTCGCGTTCGCGGAGGTGAAGTCCCACCACGGGTGGCGGCCGCGTTTCGTGGTCCTCGACGGCCCCGGGTACACCACCCACGCCCTCGTCCTGGAGAAGAAGGTTCCCGTCATCGGCGCCCTCTGGTACCTGATCAAGGGCCCGTCGGTCACCGAGGCGGCCCACGTGCCCGCCGCGGCACGCGCCGTCGCCGACCTCGCCCGCAGGGAGGGGCACAACGTCTTCGCGATCAAGGTGGAACCGGATCTCGTGGACGGCCAGGAGGTGCGGGAGGCGCTGCGGTCGGCGGGACTCGTCAAGACCTTCAACCTGCAGCCCAACGACAGCACGGCCGTCCTGGACACCACGCCGGACGAGAACCAGCTCCTCCGCAATCTCTCCTCGCGCGGCCGCAACGCCGTCCGCAGAGCCCTCCGGGAGGGCGTCGAGGTCCGGCGCATGGAGCCGACGCAGGAGACCTTCCAGGCGATGTACTCGCTCATGGCGCACATCGAGGACCGCTCGGCCGCGCGGATGCGCTCCTTCGAGTACTACAGCCGCTTCTGGCAGAACTTCGTCGACGCCGGGCAGGGCCGCTTCTACTTCGTGTACGAGGACGGTCAGCCCTCGGTCGGCGCCTTCGTGGTCAACTACGGCTCGAAGGGCACCTACAAGGACGGCGGGTCCCGTCCGGGCAGGACCCAGTACGGGGACTCGCATCTCGTGCAGTGGCAGGCCATCACGGACCTCAAGGACGAGTTCGGGATCGTCGAGTACGACTTCTGCGGCACCCCGCCGAGCGACCGGCTGAAGGACAAGGACCATCCGCACCACGGCCTGGGACTGTTCAAGACGAGTTTCACCAAGACCGTGACGGACTACGCCGGGTGTTACGACCTCGTCGTCAGCGGCTGGAAATATCGTGTGTGGAACACGATCGCGGAGCGTGTGGCGCGCCAGATCTACTGGCGACGCACGCATCAGCCGTTCTACTGAGCAAGGGCCCGCAGAGGGCGCGGTGATCGACGCATGAAAGGCCGCTGTGACAGACGGTTCGACCTCGGCGGATGGCGCCCAGCCCCCTGATCCGTCCCCCGTGGCGGAGGCGCTCCCGGTGATCCGGCGCCCCTTCGACCCGTCCGACGACGAGAAGCGGAAGCTGGCGGCCGGCACGGGAGGAGCCGGCAGGAAGGGCACCAGGCCCGCGGCGCCGCCGAAGCGCCCGGCGTCGGAACAGAGGAGCCCGCGGGCGGGCCGCCAGCGGCAGCCCGTCACGACGCCCACGGATGCGCTGCCCACGACCCCGCGGAGCGTCCCGTCGTCGAGCCGGTCCAACGCGGCGGCCCGCAACGTGCTCCGCCGCCTCGTGCAGGGCGAGGCGCCACCCACCCAGGCCATGAGCATCGTCGAGCGACTCGCCGGCAGCCCCTACGCGAACCCCACGATCCAGGTCGCCGGCCCCGACGCCGGTGCCCGCAAGGCCCTCGACTTCGCCCTGAACCTCGCCGAGACCATGTTCCGGTACGGCGCGGGCGCCCTCGAGGTGGAGACGAGCATCATCGCGGTCACGGCAGCCTTCGGCCTCGACCACATCGAAGTGGACATCACCAACCAGTCGGTGATCATCAACTACTCCGCGAAGGACCAGACGCCTACGACGGTGCTGCGGGTGGTCCGCTCGTGGACGAACAACTATGCGGGACTCACGGCCATCCACCGGCTCGTCTCCGACATCGCCGACGGCGGGGTCTCCCGGACCGAGGCCGCCCAGCGGCTCGAGGAGATCACCCACCGGCCCAAACCCTTCCCCCGCTGGATGGTGACCGCCGCGTTCGGCATCTTCTCGGCGGCGATCGTGGCGTTCGTCGGCGGGACCCTGCTGGGTTCGCTCGTGGGCTTCATCAGCTGCATCCTGGTCGACCTGGTCAGCCGCAAGCTGGGGGAGTGGCGCGTACCCGAGTTCTTCTCCGTCGCCACGTCGGCCGCGCTGGTCACCCTGATCGCGATGCTGTTCTGGTGGCTGCAGGTGCCCATCACCCCGGCGCTGGTGGTGGTGGGCGGCATCCTGCTGCTCCTGCCCACCGGCCGCCTCGTCTCGGCCACCCAGGACGCCATCAACGGGTTCCCGGTCACGGCCGCGGGCCGGTACCTCTCGGCGATCCTCGTCTTCGCAGCCCTCGTGTCCGGCATCGCCGTCGCCCTGGTCGCCGGAGCGGCCCTCGGGATCCCCGAGCTCGACGTGTTCGAATCGACCGGCAACCTGTACCCGTGGCCCGTGGTGGCGGCGCTGACGTTCGTGGCGGTGGCCATGATCTGCATCGCGGAACAGACCGACGTGAAGCTCGTGGTCCCCACGTCGCTCGTCGCCGTCGCCGGGTACCTCCTGATGGTCGCCGCCGTTGCAGCGGGCGTCGGGTACCGGCTGGCGCCGGCCCTCGCGGCGATCCTGATCGGCGCGCTCTCGCGGGTCGTGGCGCTCCGGCTCGGCGCACCCCAGCTCGTCGTCGCCGTTCCCGCCGTACTGTTCCTCTACCCCGGACTGTCCATCTTCCGCTCGATGTACATGCTGACCACCGAATCGGAGATCGCCTCCGACGGCGCGCTCGGCCTCTTCAACGCCCTGACCGTGGTGCTCGCGATCGCCGCGGGGGTGGTCCTCGGTGACAATCTGGCGCGACCGTTCACGCGCAAGCTCAGCACCGACGAGCGGCAGCGGAACCGGCGCCGGTAGCCGGGCACCTCGCCGCCGCGGCGCGACGGCACGCGGGTCCGACGTCGGCCGGCGTCCGTCAGGCGTCGGGCCGGGCGTGGCCCTCCGACCGCGTGCGCGTCCAGTCGATGGGACCGGCGCCCTGCCGGGCCAGGAGCTCGTTGGTGCGGGTGAAGGGCCGGGACCCGAAGAAGCCCCGGGAAGCCGAGAGCGGGCTGGGGTGCGCCGACTCGATCGTGGGCGTGGTGCCGAGCAGCGGCTTCAGGCGGAGCGCGTCCTTGCCCCACAGGATGGCCACGAGCGGCCCGCCGCGCGCCACGAGCGCGCGGATGGCGGCTCCGGTCACCTCCTCCCACCCCCACCCACGGTGCGACGCCGCCTCGCCGGCGCGGACGGTCAGCACGCGGTTGAGCAGGAGGACGCCCTGCTCGGCCCACCCGGAGAGGTCACCCGACGCAGGCGGCTGCGCGCCCGTGTCGGCGGCGAGCTCGCGGTAGATGTTCCCGAGGCTCCGGGGAATCGGCCGGGTCCGCGGATCGACGGCGAAGCTGAGCCCGACGGCGTGGCCGATCGTCGGGTAGGGATCCTGCCCCACGATGACCACCCGGACGCTGTCCAGCGGGGTGGTGAAGGCACGGAGGATCAGGGACGCGTCCGGCAGGACCCGTCGCCCGGCGTCGAGTTCGTCCGTCAGGGACGCCGCGAGGCGGTGGAGGACCGGCTCCACCGGCCCGAGCGCCGCCGCCCAGTCGGCGGACACCAGGTCCCCGATCCGGGCCGGAGCGGCGAAGGGGAAGGCGGGCGTCCCCTGCGCCTGCCGGACGCCGTTCCCGGAGCCGGTGGCGCCGGTCGCGTCGTCCGCAGGGGTGTCCGGCAGGTCGAACAGGGTGGGGTCGCCAGGGATCATGACCCTATTCTCGCCCGGGCGGACGGAGGGGGCCGTCCGAATGACAGTGGTGTGGTTCCCTACTACCATGGGGTGACAGTTATGCCCGCTGACGGAAGGCGACAGGGGAAATGGCCGAGCCACAGCGGCATTCGGACGACGCGACGTCCGGGACGGACGACCGGCTGACCCTGGGCGACCGCGAGCAGCGGATGCTCGCCCTCGAACGCGAATGGTGGAAGTACTCCGGGGCAAAGGAGCAGGCCATCCGTGATCTCTTCAGCATGTCCGCCACCCACTACTACCAGGCGCTCAATGCGCTTATCGACACCGAGGCGGCCCTCGCCCACGATCCGATGCTCGTCAAGAGACTGCGGCGCCTCCGGTCCACCCGTCAGAAGGCGCGCTCCGCCCGCCGGCTCGGCGCGGACATCTAGCACGTCCCGCCATCCCCGACGAGCGAAGGACCACCTCCACCCATGACCGATCACCCGCGGGACGAATTCGACGGCGTCCCGGCATCGTCCGCGCGCCAGGGGGTCCACCGCGAACGGCTCGTCCCGGCACGCTCCAGCGGGCTCGCACTCAAGATCGCCGTCGGGATCCTGGCCCTCCTGATCGGCCTGGCCGCGTTCTTCCTCCTTCCCCGTCTCGGCTTCCCGGGCGGAAGCGACGGCCTGGCGCCGCCGTCGAGCCCCGCCACCGCGACGGAGGGCGGCCGGGCGACGGCGGGCCCCTCGGGTGCGGCGTCCGCCGGTCCGACGGGCGGGCCGAGCGGGACGGCGACCGCCGATGCGTCCTCCGACACCGCGGACCGGGCCCAGACCGTCAATGTCCTCAACGGCACGGGTTCGCCGGGGCTGGCGACGGTGGCGGCAGCGCGGCTGTCGTCGGCCGGCTGGACGTCCGCCCTCCCCGGGAACTGGGCGGGCGCCCCCGTGGATGCCTCCGTCGTCTTCTACAACGGGGAGGACCAGCGTGCCGACGCGGAAGCCGTGGCTGCGGACCTCGACATCGCGAACCTCGTCGAGAGCGCCGACATCTCGCCGGCCATCTCGGTGGTCCTCGGTCCGGACTTCCAGTAGCAGGAGGGCGCGGGGGCCGTGCCGGTCCGGGGGCCTGCAGCGCGCCGGGGCGGCAGGGTCCGTGGCCCTGCCGCCCCTCTGGGCGGCCCCTCCACGGTGCCTGCTGCTAGACCCGGGATGAGACGCACCACGAGTGCACCCTCTGCCGCGACGCCCGGGTTAGGGAACAAAGACCCCTGATGAAGTTCTCTCAGGGCGGCGGTGTCTCGCGCCCGCACGGGGTTCGGCGGGGCTCGGGCGAGCCCGGGGCGGCGCCGGCTCACGGCGCCGGGGCGACGTGACGAGCGCCGTCGGACGGGTTGCACTCGGACGGTGGGAGTGCTAATTATGGAGTTAGCACTCGCGCGCGCAGACTGCTAAAAGTGTGCGTGGCGCGTGAAGCAGGCAAACCTCTGTGGTGGGGGTGGGGCAGGAGCGTGAAAGAGATCGTTCCGGCACCATCCGGCCGTCGCGGGCACCACACGCAGGCAAGCATTCACATGCTGAAATGCAACCGTCCCGAAAGGACCTAAGCCGTTATGGCCAAGATCATTTCTTTTGATGAAGAGGCCCGCCGCGGCCTCGAGCGGGGCCTCAACATCCTCGCTGACGCCGTCAAGGTGACACTCGGCCCCCGTGGCCGCAACGTCGTGCTCGAGAAGAAGTGGGGTGCCCCCACCATCACCAACGACGGCGTGTCCATCGCCAAGGAGATCGAACTCGACGACCCGTTCGAGAAGATCGGTGCCGAGCTCGTCAAGGAGGTCGCCAAGAAGACCGACGACGTCGCAGGCGACGGAACCACCACCGCCACCGTGCTCGCCCAGGCCCTGGTCAAGGAAGGCCTGCGCAACGTCGCGGCCGGCGCCGACCCCCTGAGCCTCAAGCGCGGCATCGAGAAGGCCGTCCAGGCCGTCACCGAGGAGCTGCTCGCCTCCGCCAAGGAGATCGAGACCAAGGAGCAGATCGCTGCCACGGCCTCCATCTCGGCCGGTGACGACGAGATCGGCGCCCTGATCGCCGAGGCCCTCGACAAGGTGGGCAAGGAAGGCGTCATCACCGTCGAGGAGTCCAACACCTTCGGGCTGGAGCTCGAGCTCACCGAGGGCATGCGCTTCGACAAGGGCTACATCTCGGGCTACTTCGTCACCGACGCGGAGCGCCAGGAGACGGTCCTCGAGGATCCCTACATCCTCATCGTGAACTCGAAGATCAGCAACGTGAAGGATCTCGTCGCCGTCCTCGAGAAGGTCATGCAGTCGGGCAAGCCGCTGCTCATCATCGCCGAGGACATCGAGGGCGAAGCCCTCGCCACCCTGGTGGTCAACAAGATCCGCGGCACCTTCAAGTCCGTCGCCGTCAAGGCCCCGGGCTTCGGTGACCGTCGCAAGGCGCAGCTCGCCGACATCGCCATCCTCACCGGTGGCCAGGTCATCGCCGAGGAGGTCGGCCTCAAGCTCGAGACCGCCACCCTCGACCTGCTCGGCACGGCCCGCAAGGTCGTCGTCACCAAGGACGAGACCACCATCGTCGAGGGTGCCGGCGACGCCGACGCCATCGCCGGACGCGTGGCCCAGATCCGCGCCGAGATCGACAACTCCGACTCCGACTACGACCGCGAGAAGCTGCAGGAGCGCCTGGCCAAGCTGGCCGGCGGCGTTGCAGTCATCAAGGCCGGCGCCGCAACGGAGGTCGAACTCAAGGAGCGCAAGCACCGCATCGAGGACGCCGTCCGCAACGCGAAGGCCGCCGTCGAGGAAGGCATCGTCGCCGGTGGTGGCGTGGCCCTCATCCAGGCCGGCGCCAAGGCATTCGCGAACCTCGAGCTCACGGGCGACGAGGCGACCGGCGCGAACATCGTCCGCGTCGCCATCGACGCACCGCTGAAGCAGATCGCCTTCAACGCCGGCCTCGAGCCCGGCGTCGTCGTCGACAAGGTCCGCGGCCTGCCCGCCGGCCACGGCCTGAACGCGGCCACCGGCGAGTACGAGGACCTCCTCGCCGCCGGGGTCAACGATCCCGTGAAGGTCACCCGCTCGGCCCTGCAGAACGCAGCGTCGATCGCGGGCCTGTTCCTCACCACCGAGGCCGTCGTGGCCGACAAGCCGGAGAAGGCAGCCCCTGCCGGCGGCGGCGACGACATGGGTGGCATGGGCGGCATGGGCGGCTTCTAGTCCCCACCGCCTGCGCGGCACCCGCGCAGTGCAGACCACAGGGCGGCACTCCCGGACACGGGGGTGCCGCCCTGTGTGTGTCCGGTCGGCGTGCGGAGCCCGCGGCGGAACCGACGGCAGCACCCCGGGCGGTTCAGCCCATGAACATCCGGGCGTTGCTCTGCTCGGCGTCGGCATACTGCTGCGTGGCGATGGTGAGGGCCTGGTTGATGCCGGTCAGCGACTCCTCGACCTGCTGCTGCGTGGCCCGCCACTGCAGGATGAGCTGCTGGAAATTGGTGGCCGCCTGCCCCGTCCAGAGGCCCTCGAGTTCACGCAGCCCCGCCTGCATGGAGTTCACCTCCGCCTGCAGCCTCCCGATGGTGCCCTGGACCTGACCGCTCTTGGCGGCCAGGCTGTCGGTGTCTACGTTGAAGAATGCCATGCCGTGCTCCCGTGATCGCGCTTCCTTGACGCCGTCGACGCTAGGGCACGGACCGGGACGATCAGCGGGCGTCCCTGCGCTTGTGGACAACGGGCTTGGTCGGCGGGGCCTGTGGAGGAGTGATGGAGTTCGAGGGGACCGGGTGGTGATCGGAGCCCGGGGGCCGGGGGGCGTCCGGTACCGGCTCGCCCGACGCCTCGTCGGGAGCCTCGCCCGACGCCTCGGCCGCGTCGTCGGCGACGTCGTCCTGGACCTGTGTGTCCGCACCGGTGGTCTCCCCGTCCAGGGGGACGTGGGGCAGGCGGATGGACAGGGTGGCGCCGCCGCCCGGCGTCTCCTCGAGCCGGACCGTGCCGTCGTGCTGGGCCACGAGCGCGGCGACGATCGCGAGCCCGAGGCCCGTCCCCCCGGTCTCGCGGTGACGGGATGTGTCCGCCCGGTAGAACCGCTCGAAGACCTTGGCGGCGTCGTCCTCGGAGATCCCGGGGCCGTGGTCGCGCACCTCGAGGACGGAATCGCTGTGCCCGTGCAGCACCGGTGCGACACCCACCGCGATCTCGATGGGAGACCCGGCGGGTGTGTAGCGCAGCGCGTTGGTCATCAGGTTCGCCACGACCTGCCGGAGCCGGGCCTCGTCCCCCCGGGTCGGGGCGGAGCGGGGTGTGCCGCCGTCGAGCCCGATGACGGAGATGGTGCGATCCGGGGCGGTGGCGCGCGCGTCGAAGGCCGCGTCGTGGCCGAGCACCGTGAGGTCCACGGGCTTCACGTCGGGGCGGCGCTGCTCGTCGATCCGCGCGAGCGTCAGCAGGTCCTCGACCAGCTGGCCCATGCGGATCGCCTCGCTCTCGATCCGGCCCATCGCCGCAGCGACGTCCTCGTCCTTCTGCAGGGCGCCATGCCGGTACAGCTCCGAGTAGCCGCGGATGGTGACGAGCGGCGTCCGCAGCTCGTGGGACGCGTCGGCGACGAACCGCCGCATCTTGGTCTCCGACGCGGTGCGGGCGGCGAGGGCCCGCTCGATGTGCGCGAGCATCGCGTTCAGGGACCGCGAGAGGCGCCCGATCTCCGAGGCCGGGCGCTCGACGGCCACGCGTCGGGAGAGGTCGCCGGTCGCGATCGCCGCCGCCGTCCGCTCCACCCGGGCGAGCGGGGCGAACTGGCGTGTCACCGTCACGAAGGCGATGAGCGAGGCGAGGGCCGTCGTGACGACGCCGGAGGTGAAGATGATCTCCTTCGCCTCCTGCAGGGATTCGTTCACCGTGTTCAGGCGGGAGGCGATCGCCAGGTACCCCTCGGTGTTCGCGAACCGGAAGACCCGCACCCGCCACTCCTGGCTGTCGGGGTCCGTGCTGGGCACGTCGAAGCCGGCGCCGTCGAGGCCGATGATGCGTTCCTGCGTCATGCCCCCGAGATCGGGCACGTCGGCGGCGTCGTCGGACTGGTTGGCCACCACCACGTCGCCGTCGCTGTCGAGCAGGGCGGCGTAGTACCTCAGGACGGCGCCGTCGGCCTGGGGTTCGGTGGAGTAGATGTCGTTCGCGACGGTCCTGGCGTTGTTCCACAGGTCCTGGTCGACGCGGTCCACCAGCCCGTTGCGCAGGAGGGAGACCGTGGCGAGGCCGGTGATGCCCACCGTGACGATCATCAGGAGCATGATGATCGCCACGAGTTGCGAGCGGAGGGACGCCGCGTTCCAACGCTTGATCAAGTTGCCGGTGCTACCGCTTGTCGGCGGTGCGCAGGAGATAGCCCACCCCGCGCTTGGTCTGGATCAGGGCGACGGCGTCCGGGTTCCGGTCGATCTTGCGCCGCAGGTAGGAGATGTAGGACTCGACGATCGACGCGTCGCCGTTGAAGTCGTACTCCCAGACGTGGTCCAGGATCTGGGCCTTGGACAGGACGCGGTTCGGGTTCATCATGAGGTACCGCAGGAGCTTGAACTCGGTGGGCGAGAGGTCGATCGTCTCCCCGTTGCGCCGGACCTCGTGTGCGTCGTCGTCGAGTTCCAGGTCGGCGACGCGGATCACGGCGTCGTCGTCCTCGAGCGGGTGCGTCCGGCGCAGCACGGCGCGGATGCGCGCCACCACCTCGTCGAGGCTGAACGGCTTCGTGACGTAGTCGTCGCCGCCGACCGTGAGGCCCGTGACCTTGTCGTCGGTGTCGTCCCGCGCCGTCAGGAAGACGACGGGGAAGTGGCGGCCGGCGGCGCGGAGCCGCCGCGTGACGGTGAAGCCGTCCATGTCGGGGAGCATCACGTCGAGTACGGCGAGGTCCGGGTTGTGCGTCTCGGCGGCGGCGAGGGCCTCCCGCCCGTTGGCGGCGGCGACGACGTCGAAACCGGCGAAGCGCAGCGACGTCGACAGGAGTTCGCGGATGTTCGGTTCGTCGTCGACGACCAGCAGTTTCGCTTCAGGGCCTGTTTTCTTCACCCTCCCAGTATCCTCGGGATGCCTGAGAATTGGCTGGACCCTCCCTGAAGGACTGCTCGTCAGTCCCTGGGCTCCCTGTTCCCGATGGCCGCCGCGTCGAGGATGCGGTACGCGTAGCCCTGCTCGGCCAGGAAGCGTTGGCGCTTCGCCGCGAAGTCCTGGTCGAGGGTGTCCCGCGCGACGACGGTGTAGAACCGCGCCGCCCGGCCGTCGGCCTTCGGGCGCAGCAGCCGGCCGAGGCGCTGGGCCTCCTCCTGGCGCGACCCGAACGACCCGGAGACCTGGATCGCGACGGACGCCTCCGGGAGGTCGATCGAGAAGTTGGCGACCTTCGACACCACGAGGACGGCGATCTCCCCGGACCGGAAGGCGTCGAAGAGCCGCTGCCGTTCCTTCACGGAGGTCTCGCCCTTGATGACGGGGGCGTCCAGGCGTGCCGCGAGGTCGTCGAGCTGGTCGATGTACTGGCCGATGACGAGCAGCTGCTCGCCGGGGTGCACCGCCACGAGCTTCTCCACGACCTCGGACTTGGTGTCGGAGGTCGCGCAGAGGCGGTACTTGTCGCCGTCGTCGGCCATGGCGTAGGCCACCCGCTCGTCCCGCGGCAGGTCGACGCGCACCTCCACGCAGTCCGCGGGGGCGATGTACCCCTGGGCCTCGATGTCCTTCCACGGGGCGTCGTAGCGCTTGGGCCCGATGAGCGAGAAGACCTCGCCCTCGCGCCCGTCCTCGCGGACGAGCGTCGCGGTGAGGCCGAGCCGGCGGCGGGCCTGCAGGTCCGCCGTCATCTTGAAGATGGGCGCCGGGAGGAGGTGGACCTCGTCGTACACGACCAGGCCCCAGTCGTTGGCGTCGAGCAGCTCGAGGTGCGGGTACAGGCCGCCGCGCCTGGTCGTGAGGACCTGGTAGGTCGCGATGGTGACGGGACGGACCTCCTTCACGGCGCCGGAGTACTCCCCGATCTCCTCCTCCGTCAGGGACGTCCGCCTGAGCAGCTCGTCCTTCCACTGCCGCGCGGACACCGTGTTGGTGACGAGGATCAGCGTGGTGGTCTGGCTCGTGGCCATCGCGGCGGCACCGACGAGGGTCTTGCCCGCGCCGCACGGCAGGACGACGACGCCGGAGCCGCCCGACCAGAAGTTCTCGACCGCGAGCCGCTGGTACGGGCGCAGGGTCCAGCCGTCCTCCTCGAGCACGATCGGGTGCGGTGTTCCGTCCACGTAGCCGGCGAAGTCCTCCGCCGGCCACCCCAGCTTCAGCAGGAGCTGCTTGAGCTGGCCGCGCTGGGACGAGTGCACGACGACGGTCTCGCCGTCGATCCTGGGTCCGAGGAGGGGCTGGATCTTCTTCGCGTGCAGGACCTCCTCGAGGTCGGGGTAGTCCGTGGTCCTCAGCACCAGCCCGTGCTGAGGATCCTTCTCGAGCCGGAGGCGCCCGTAGCGGGACATCGTGTCCTCGATGTCGATCAGGAGGGCGTGCGGCACGGGGAAGCGCGAATACGTCAGGAGGGTGTCGAGGACGCGCTCGGCGTCGAGCCCGGCAGCACGGGCGTTCCAGAGCCCCAGCGGTGTGAGCCGGTAGCTGTGCACGTGCTCGGGCGCACGCTCGAGCTCGGCGAACGCGGCGATCGCGTGCCGCGCCTCGGTGGCCTGTGCGTGATCCACCTCGAGCAGGATGGTCTTGTCGCTCTGGACGATCAGCGGCCCGTCAGCCATCGGAGGCGCTCCCTTCGAGGATCTCCACGTCCATGACGCGGTGTACGGACACGGTCTTCTCCACCTGGTTCTCGGGATCGAACACGCGCAGGCGCCCTCCCGACACCGAGAGGGGAACCAGGACCTGACGCACATGATTCCCCTCGCTGTCGGCGGTGCCGAGGCGGATCCGGCTGCGCGACCGGATGGCCGCCCGCAGCGCCTCCAGCCCGAGGAGCGTCTCGCTGTCGGCGGCACCCGCCGGATCGGTGGTCGGGCGGGGGGTGCGGAGGGCCGCCAGCTGCGCCGCGATCTCCTCCTCCGCCACCGACCACGGGTTGAGCCGGGACCGGAGGTGCGCCACCCTGACGGGCGGGGGCGGCGGGGACGTCGCACCGGGGGCGGATCCGACGGCGGTCACGGCATCCGACGCCGGGGTGAAACCGAGGTCCCGCAGGAGGCCGGTCAGTTCCTGGGCGGAGGCGGGGGAGACCAGCACGGTCGGCGCGACCTGCACGACGCCGAGCACCGCGGCCCGCGGGTCCGCCAGGACCGTGGCGGCGACGACGTCGTCGTCCGTGCGCAGGTAGCTGCCGGCCCGCCCGACGCGGAGGCCGCCGTAGCGGGACGCCGTGTCCTCGACGAGGTAGGTCAGGGCCTGCGGGATCTCCGTGGCGGCGTGCGTGCGGAGGAACCGGAGGATCGAGGGTGCGTCCTCCCCGGCGTCGAGGGCCGAGCGGATGGAGTCGGCGGAGAAGCGGTAGGTCGTGGCCGGTCCCTGCCCCTCGGGCGTGGACATGCGCAGGAGGCCGCGCGCGACGTCGGGCTCCAGGTACCCGGGGGCGACGGCGGTGAGGTCGGCCTGCAGCACCACGTGGGAGACGGCATCGGGCAGGGCCTCCCGCACCGTGAGGGCGGCGTCCTCGACGCGTCCCTGCGCCACGAGCCGACCGGCCCCGGTGAGCGCCCCGCCGCCCGTCAGGCCGAGTGCGGCGGCCTCCGTCATCATGCCCGGGATCAGCCGTGCGAAGCGCCGGTGCAGGCGGGGCTGGTGCCAGGTGGCGAGTCCGACGACGGCCTCCTCGGTCAGGACCGGGACGGCCCCGGTGCCCGCCGTCGCGTCGGCCTCCCCGGGTCCGTCCGACAGGTCCAGGGCGACGGCGAGGAGCCGCTGACGCACCATCGGCGCGTCCGGCCTGGAGGCCTCCGCCGCGAGGGCGTTGACGGAGGTGCCGTCCGGGAGCTTCGAGCCGACGAGGGCGGGAGCGCGGTCGACGGCGAGCCACCCCTCGACGAGCAGCTGCCACTGGGCGTCCCGGTCCAGGGCCTCCCAGGCGTCCGGCCGGGCGGCCTTCCACCGGGAGTCGTCCGGATCGAGGACGAGGAGCCCCACGGCGGCCGCGAGTTCGAGCAGCCAGGCGGCCTCGCCGTCGGTGCACTGCACGGCCTCGCGGACGCGCCGCAGTTCGCGCACGCCCACCCCGCCGGAGCGGAGGGTGGAGACCGGCGAACCGGCGACGACGGCGAGCAGTGACCCCATGCGGCGCAGCGTCTCGGCGATCGCACCGAAGGCCGCGTTGTCGCGCAGGAGCGCCCGCGTGGTGCGCGCGACGGCGACCGGCGGCTCCAGCTCGAGGGACGCGAAGACGGCGTGGCCACGGAGTGCCCGGCCCACGCCGCGGGGGAGTTCGACGTGGAGGGCGTCCAGCGGCGCCAGCAGGCAGAGGTCCAGGAGCCACTGCACGGCGGGCGTGGCTCCGCCGTCGCCCCCGGCCGCGGTCGAACCGACCGGGGTGTCGCAGAGGCGCCCGAGCAGCGCCCGTGCACCCTCGGGCGCGCCGGCCAGGATCCGGCCCCACGCGTCCGGGTCCGCGGTGACCGTCTCCAGCACCTGTGCCGCGGCGGCCGGCGTCGGCGCCCCGGTCCCGGAGCCCGGGGCGAGGACCTCGGCGGCGCGGACGAGCGCGGGACCGAACCGCGGGACGGACCGGGCGAGGGTCCGGAAGGAGCGGCCGAGACCCGCGGGGTAGGGGGCCACGGCGTCGGCCATCGCGCCCACGGGCAGGAAGCCCTCGCCCGCGGATCCCACCACGAGGGCGCGCCCGGCGAGGTCGGTGAGGATCGCCTCGACGGCGTCGGTACCGCTCTGCGACAGGGCGGCGGCGAGGTCGGCCGGCGGGACCGCGGCGTCGTCCTCCTCGGTGAGGACCACGAGGGCCTCGAGGACCTGGAGCTGGGGCCGTGTCACGTTGTCCAGGGCCCGCTGCAGGCTCATGCGCGAGGAGGCGCGGGCCGCGAGCGCGGCGAAGTCCGGCACCGGGGGAAGGATGAGATCGGGCCGGACGGTGAGGAGGCGGCGTACGTCGTCATCGCTCCGGAGGGCCAGCTGTTCGGCCAGTGCTCGGATTGCGGACATCACCCCAAGATTACCCGTCGGCGCCGACACGGGCCCGTGACCCGACGCGCCGTGACGCCCGCCCGCGGGGTGTGCGGTGCCCGCCGTGGGCGGTGCCTCAGGACTTCCGGCGCGAGGCGGCGGACCGGATGAGCAGCGAGACCATCAGGAGGAACGCGATCGGCAGGCAGAAGTAGCTGGCCAGCACGAAGCCGGGCCATACCGTGCCCTGCAGGAAGGCGGTGGCGAGGATGGCGGCCAGGGACACCAGGCCGATACCCGCGAAGACGACCGCGAGGACCATGATCAGGAGCCAGCCGCCCGGGAGTCGCCCGTCACCGGGCCCTGCTGCGACGCCGGGGTGGTCGGAGGCGGGGTTCGGGGCCGGTTCGTCAGGGGTCATAGCCGTCCCAGACTACAAGAACCCCGGGCGGGCACCCGCGACGCTATACCCTAGGACACACAGACTTCCCGGCGGCAGCAGCGCGCCCGGGTGCCAGGCGGCCTGCATGGACCGGGCCAGGGCCGCCGGTGACACCGCCCGGTACGGCCAAGAAGAGGTAGACGACGTGCCCATCGGCAAAGTGAAGTGGTTCGACGCGGACAAGGGATTCGGTTTCCTGGCCACGGACGACGGCAAGGAAGTGTTCCTGCACGCCTCGGCCCTGCCGGCCGGCGTGACCGAGGTCAAGGTGGGCACGAAGCTGGAGTTCGGCGTCGCCGACGGGCGTCGCGGCCCCCAGGCCCTCTCGGCGCGCATCCTCGAGCAGGCGCCGTCCGTGGCCAAGGCCACCCGGAAGAGCGCCGACGACATGGCCGTCATCACGGAGGACCTCATCAAACTGCTCGACGGCGTCTCCAACGGTCTCCGCAAGGGACGCTACCCGGAGAAGTCGCATGCGACGAAGGTCGCGGCGGTCCTCCGGGCGGTCGCCGACGACCTCGACGCGTAGGCTTCGACCATGACCCCGAGCAACCTGGACGCCGTCGACGGTGCACCCTCGACCGACACCGACGCGACGCCCGGCGGCGCCGAGACCGGCGCGACGGGCGTCGTCGAGGCCGCCCGCAAGCCGCGGGTGGCCCGCCGCATCCCGAAGACCGACTCCGTGCTCGAAGCCGCGGTGGAGCGCGCACGCCAGGGCGTGCTGGAGATCGCCCCGGAGGCCCAGGTGGGCCGCCACGTATCGGCCACGATCGACGGCGAGCGCCTGGTCACCCACCGGTTCGAGGCCTTCGTGCCCGGGTACGGCGGATGGCAGTGGTACGCGAGCGTGGCCCGCGTGGCACGGAGCAAGGACGTGACGGTGTGCGAGGTGGGGCTCCTGCCCTCCCCGGCCTCCCTGCTGGCGCCCGAGTGGCTGCCGTGGTCGGAGCGCGTGCGGCCCGAGGACTCGCCGCAGGATGACGCGGCGGCCCGGGAGGGCTCGTCGCCGTCGGACGCTGCCGGGGACGCCGCCGCCGGAGACGCGGCGGGGACCGACGGATCCGACGCCGCCGACGCGTCCGGGACTGCGGATGCGGGTGCCGGCGAGACACCGGCGACCGACGGGGACGAGCCGGAGCCCTCCGCCTCGGACCGCCCCGACGCCGAGTGATCCGGACGGGGTGCCGGAGCGGACGGGGAGGCGCATGAGCACCTTCCGGTCCCTCGGCATCCACAACTACCGGCTCTGGTTCGTCGGCGCCCTGATCTCCAACATCGGCACGTGGATGCAGCGGACCGCGCAGGACTGGCTGGTCTACGACATCCTGACGGAGCAGAACGCGTCGGCGCTCGGGATCGTCATGGCCCTGCAGCTGGGGCCCCAGCTCGTCATCGCCCCGTGGGCGGGCCTCATCGCGGACACCGTCGACCGGCGGAAGCTCCTCGTCACCACGCAGGTGGCGATGGCGGTGCTGGGCGTGGGCCTCGGGCTGATGGTCCTCCTGGACGTGGCGGTCCTCTGGCACGTCTACGCCTTCGCCCTGGCGCTCGGCGTCGTCTCCGCCTTCGACGCCCCCGCACGTCAGGTGTTCGTGTCCGACCTCGTACGCGACGACTACCTCCCGAACGCCGTGGCGCTCAACAGTGCGTCCTTCAACGGAGCCCGTCTCGTGGGCCCCGCCATCGCGGGGCTCCTCACCGCGGGCGTGGGACCCGGCTGGGTGTTCATGATCAACGCCCTGACGTTCGGTGCCATGGTCTACGTGCTGCTCGCGATGCGCAGCACCGAACTGAACGCGCACGCCCGCCCGGTACCGGGCAAGGGGCGCATCAGGGCGGGCTTCCGCTACGTGCGGCACCGGCCCGACCTCATGATGGTGATGCTCGCGATCTTCATCGTCGGCACATTCGGGCTGAACTTCGCCGTGTTCATCGCCGCCATGGCCCGCACCGAGTTCGGCCAGGGGGCGGGGGTCTTCGGGGTGCTGTCCTCGGTGATGGCCGTGGGCTCGGTCGCGGGCGCGCTGCTCTCCGCGCGGCGTGACAGACCGCGCCTGCGGTTCATCTTCGGTGCGGCGGCGGCATTCGGGATCTCGTGTGCACTGGCGGCGCTGGCGCCCACGCTGGAACTCTTCGGGGTGGCGCTCGTGCCGGTGGGGCTGTTCGCGCTCACGCTGATGACCAGCGCCAATGCCTACGTGCAGACCACCACGGAGCCCGCCATGCGCGGGCGCGTGATGGCCCTCTACTTCGCGATCTTCCTCGGCGGCACGCCGCTCGGCGCGCCCGTGGTGGGCTGGGTGTCCGACATGTTCGGTCCGCGGTGGAGCCTCGGGGTCGCGGCCGCGTCCGGGCTGGTGGCCGCCGGGGCCGGGATCTTCTGGGCCTGGCGCTACCACGACGTGCGGCTGCGCTACGACCGCTCGGCACCCCGGCGCCTGCGCCTCGACCACGCCGGCTCGCCCGACCCCGCCCCGTAGGGCGGGAGTGCCGGAACCCTACAGGAGGTGCTCGACCACGTGGTCGATGCACGCGATGAGGGCCGAGACGTCGTCGGGCTCGATCGCCACGAAGGTGGCCACACGGAGCTGGTTGCGCCCCAGCTTCCGGTACGGCTCGACGTCGACGATCCCGTTCGCGCGGAGGATGGCGGCGATGCGGGCGGCGTCCACGGCGTCGTCGAAGTCCACCGTCACGATCACGTTCGAGCGGTCCTCGGGGCGGGCCACGTACGGGTTCGCGACGGGGGAGGCCTCCGCCCAGCGGTACAGCCGACCCGCCGAGTCCGCCGTCCGGGCCGCGGCGAAGGGCAGGCCGCCCTGCGCGTTGAGCCACTGCACCTGCGCGTCCAGCGTCACGAGCGTGGACAGCGACGGCGTGTTGTAGGTCTGGTTGAGGCGCGAGTTGTCGACCGCGGTCTGCAGGTCGAGGAAGTCCGGGATCCACCGGTCGCCCGCGGCGATGCGCGCGGCGCGCTCCAGCGCCGCGGGGGAGAAGAGGCCGAGCCACAGGCCGCCGTCGGACGCGAAGTTCTTCTGCGGCGCGAAGTAGTAGACGTCCGCCTGGGAGACGTCGACGTCGAGCCCGCCCGCGGCCGAGGTGGCATCGACGACGACGAGCGCCCCGTCGTCGGCGCCCGGGACCCGCAGGACGGGTGCTGCCACGCCCGTGGAGGTCTCGTTCTGCGGCCAGGCGTAGACGTCGACGCCGGCCTCCGCCGTCGCGTCCGGCCGGGTGCCCGGCGCGCTCGTGAGCACGCTGGAGGCGTCGAGGAACGGCGCCTTGTTCGTGGCGGACGCGAACTTGGACCCGAACTCCCCGAAGGAGAGGTGCTGGGCCTTCCGGTCGACGAGCCCGAAGGTGGCGACGTCCCAGAATGCCGTCGATCCGCCGACACCCAGCACCACCTCGTACCCGTCGGGGGCCGAGAAGAACGTCCCGAGCCCTTCACGGATGCTGCCCACCAGGTTCCGCACCGGGGCCTGGCGGTGGGAGGTCCCGAGGAGGGACGAGCCGGCCGCGACGAGGGCGTCGACCTGACCGCTCCGGACCTTCGACGGACCCGCACCGAAGCGGCCGTCCGCGGGGAGGAGATGTGCGGGGATGCGGGGCGATTCGCTCATGGGTGCTCCAGCTCTGGGACGGCGGGGTGTAGACCTCATTCTGCCCCAGCGGCCGACGGCCCTCCATTTGTGAACGCCGTCCGTCGGGCATGCCCCGACCGCCCCGCCGCGACCGGTCCTCCGATTCCCGGGCCCGTGATGCCATGCGTTAACCTTGGGAGGCGTGGGGCGGAACCGGGCCGAAGGCCGCACCCCTCACCGGCGTGAGGCATTCGGCCGCGCACCCGCACCGCACCAAGGAGCTGAACCGCATGACGGACCTCATCGACACCACCGAGATGTACCTGCGGACCATCCTTGAGCTCGAGGAGGAGAACATCGTCGCGCTCCGTGCGCGCATCGCGGAGCGCCTGCGCCACTCCGGACCCACCGTCTCCCAGACCATCGGCCGGATGGAACGCGACGGCCTCGTGGTCGTCTCGGGGGACAGGCACCTGGAGCTCACGGAGATCGGTCGACGCCGTGCCACCGGCGTCATGAGGAAGCACCGCCTCGCGGAGCGCCTGCTGAGCGACGTGATCGGACTCGACTGGGCGTACGTGCACGACGAGGCGTGCCGCTGGGAGCACGTCATGAGCGAGCGGGTGGAGCGTCGGCTGTACGAGCTCCTCGGCAAGCCCACGGATTCCCCGTACGGCAACCCGATCCCGGGCCTGGCGGCCATCGGTGGCGTGGAGGCGGAGCAGTTCACCGACGGCGTGGTCACGCTGCTGTCCGCGATGGACACCTACACCCCCGGGAGCGCCGTCACGCTCGCCCGCCTCGCCGAACCCATCCAGGTGGACCCCGAACTGCTCACCCAGCTCGACGAGGGTGGATTGCGCCCGGGCGCGCGGCTCAGCCTCGAATCGGTGGGGGGCTACGTCTCGGTGCGCGTCCCGGGTGTCGAGGGCGCCCTCGAACTGCCCCCCGAGGTCGCCTCGCACGTCTTCGTGTCGCTCGAGGGCTGACCGTCAGGGGCCTTCGTCACCGGAAACATACCGTTTCGTGATCGGAACGTGACATATCTCCCATCGTCGTGTAGCTTTCAACTCGTGCCGGACTCGCTCTGGATCCAGCACCCTCCTGCAAATCGCCTAGCTCTGCCATTGCCGGAGGTTCGTCCGCACCATCGCATGGCAGAGGCGGGGGAACCAATTCTGGGTCTCTGAAAAGAGATCCTTGGGGTGAAGTCGCTGTCCCGACAGCGGCCGGGTGACTCCCATCCGAATCCGACAGCTCACCTCGCAGGCGTTGGGAGAGGCAATCCAACGTGTCCACCAGCTCTTCGCCGGGCCGCCACCGCGCGCCCCGGAACACCAGTCCGCTGACCGGTCTGTCCGCCGCCGTCGCATCCAATGCCGGATCCGTCGGCCGCCAGGCCGCAGTCGTCGTCGCCGCATCGGGGCTGGTCCTCGGCGCCGGCCTCCCGGCCCACGGGACCTCGGGCGCCGAGCGTGAGGTGCAGTCCTCCGCGGCCCTGACCATCGATCGCGTCGTCACCGCCGAGGTGACCGTGCCGGCCACCGCGACGGTCTCCTTCGCCCGCGTCGCCGTCGAGGTGAAGGCCGCCCCGCCGGCACCCAAGGCCACCCCGAAGGTCGTCGTGGCGCCCCCCGTGGTCCAAGCGCTCGTCGTCGAGGCGCCCGTCGTCGAGGCGCCTGTCGTCGAGGCGCCCGTCGTCGAGGCACCGGTCCTCCAGGAAGCTCCCGCCGTCGTTCCGCCGGCAGCCGTCCAGGCCCCGCCCGTCGTCGTGCCTGCCGCCCCGGTGGTCCAGGCCGCTCCGGCTCCGCTTCCCGCTCCGGTTTCCGCTCCCGCAGCCCCCGTCGTCGTGCCGGCCGCGGCTCCCGTCGCCCCGAAGCGCACCCCGGCTCCCGCTCCCGCGCCGTCCTCCGGCATCGCCGCCGGACTGGTCGGCTCCGCCTACTCGCAGATCGGCGTGGGCCAGGACTGCACCGCCATGGTCGAGAAGGCGCTGCGCTCGGTCGGCAAGTCCGTGGGCGATCTCGCTCCCGGGCAGTTCTACCAGTTCGGCGATGTCGTCGGATCCCCCGCCCCCGGCGACCTCGTGATCACCGGCGGCCACGTCGCGATCTACGTCGGCAACGGCCAGGTCATCAGTGGTGGCCTCAACGGCATGAACACCGGCCTGCACAACCTCTCAGACCTCCCCGGCGCCGGCTTCGTCCGCGTCCGCTAACTTCCACCTCCGGAGAAGAACCCCCATGTCATCACCGCTGTCCTTCCGTCCTGCCCCCGCCCGCCACCGCGACGACGCCCGCAACGCTGCCGCCTTCGCCGTCCTCGCACGCACCGTCTCCACCAATGCCGGAGGCATGGGCCGTCAGGCCGCCGTCTTCGCGGCCGCCTCCGGGCTCGTCCTGACCAGCGGGGTCGCCGCCAACGCCGCGGACCTCCAGCCCCAGCGCGAGGTCGGGGTCTCCACCGTCACCCTGACCTCCGCCCGGGCGGCCGTCGTCGCCGCGAACACGACCGAGGTGTCCTTCGCCATGACCCCGGTCAAGGTGAAGGCCAAGCCGGTCGTCGCCAAGAAGGCCCCCGTCGAGAAGGCGCCCGTCGTGGCAGCCCCGGCCGTCGAGGCCCCGGTCGTGGCCCCGGCCGTCGCGGCCCCCGTGGTCGAGGCCCCGGCGGCCGCCGTCGCCGCACCCGCCGTCGCCGCACCCGCCGTCGCCGCACCCGCCGTCGCCGCACCCGCCGTTGCCGCTCCGGCCCCCGCTCGCGTGGTGGCTGCCCCGATCGCGGCGCCGGCCGCGCCCGTGGCCCCGGCACCCGTCGCCCAGACCCGCACGGCGAAGGTCGTGCCGGCGTCGACGCCCGCTCCCGCACCCTCCTCCGGCGTGGCGGCGACGATCGCCGCCGCGGCCAAGGGCCAGCTCGGCGTCATGCAGGACTGCACGCGCCTGGCGAGCAACTCCCTCGCCGCAGCCGGGATCAACTTCCACGGCTGGCCGGCCGGCTACCTGTCCCTCGGCCGCACGGTCAGTGCCGGCGAAGCCATCCCCGGCGACCTGATCTACTACGCCGACGGCGGCATGGGGATGGCCCACATCGCTGTCTACATCGGTGGCGGCCAGGCCGTCCACGGCGGATTCAACGGCAACACCACGGTCATCGCCCCGGCCGAACTCGGCTCCGGCGGCGTCTACATCCGCGTGGGCGGCTGACCCGAACAGCACGGCACACGGGAGGACCGGCACGCGGTGCCGGTCCTCCCGTGTCCCGACCGGCGCGGGCGGCAGGACGAACGGTCCGCCGAACGTCCGCCCCGGCGTTACGCGGACGGCCGGGTGCGGCTTACCCTTGCAGTGTCAATCCGAAGCTCTTCTCCCGATCCCCGGGATGGCAACCGGTTGCGGGGAACAGGTCAGCAATGGGGCACGTCGCATGCGCACTCTCGTTCTGAATGCAGGTTATGAACCGCTCGCGGTCGTCACGTTCCGCCGGGCGCTGGTCCTCGTGCTCACGGGGAAGGCGAGCGTCGTGGCAGAGGACGACGACCCGGTGGTCGGTCCTGCGGACGTCTTCGGGAGGCCCTCGGTGATCCTGCTCAACAGATACGTGAAGGTGCCCTACCGCCAGGATGTCGCCGCGACGCGACGGGGCGTGCTGCGCCGGGACAACCACCTGTGCGCCTACTGCGGGAAGGCGGCGTCCACCATCGACCACGTGATGCCGAGGTCGCGCGGCGGCGGCGACACCTGGGAGAACCTCGTGGCCTGCTGCCTCCGATGCAACAACGCCAAGGGCAACAGGACGCTCGCCAGCCTGGGCTGGTCCCTGCGGGTGGTCCCGCGCCCGCCCCGCGGGCCCCAGTGGCAGATCCGCGAACTGGAGAGGCCCGCGCCGCAGTGGAGCGAGTTCCTCGCGGAGACCGCAGCATGAGGGCCGGCCGCCCGCCGTTCGACGCCGTGGTCCTCGCCGGAGGGCGGTCCTCCCGGCTCGGTGGCGTCCCGAAAGCCGGACTGGTCGTGGACGGCGTGACCCTGCTGGAGCGGACGTGCGCCGCCCTCGTCGATGCCCGGCAGTTGGTGGTCGTGGGCCCCGAGGCCGACGGGTGGCGCGCGCTGCCGGGTTCGCCGTCGTTCGTGCGGGAGGAGCCGGCGTTCGCCGGACCCGCGGCCGCCCTCGTCGCCGGGCTCCGTGCCGGGACGGGGCGCCGGGCGCCCTGGTGCGCCGTCATCGCCTGCGACATGCCGCGCGTGGCCGGGCTCGTCGACGTGCTGCTCGCCGAGGCCGCCGCCGACGGCGGGGCATCGCTCGTGGCCGTGGACGACGGCCGCGCCCAGCCGCTCGCGGCGCTCTACCGGAGCGACGACCTCGCGGCCGCGGTGGACGCGGTCCTCGCTGCCGGGACCGCCGACGACCTGTCGATCCGCAGCCTCCTTGCTAGTGTGATCACCAGACCTGTCCCGGTGGCACCGGGCACAACGCACGACGTCGACACCTGGGCTGATGCGAGGGTCCTGGGAGTCGACGTCCCCTAACACCTCCCGGAGGGCTCATGGACGATCGCCAGAAGCTGCTGCACGAATGGACCGGGCGGCTGCTCGCCGCCTTCGAGATCGACGGGACGGACGTGGACATCGACGCCGTCCTCGGCCTGGCGGGCAAGGCGGCCCACGGCGTGGTGCGCCCCGCCGCGCCCCTGACGACGTTCGTGGCGGGCTACGCCGCCGGTCTGGCCGTCGGCAGCGGCCAGGCTGACGAGGACGTGGCCATGCGTTCGGCGCTGGCCGTCGCCGATGCCCTCTGCGCGGAGGCCGCGGCGGAAGGCGGCGCCGCATGATCGAGGGCGGCGCAGCAACCAACGTCGACTGGGCGACGGCCCGCACGCTGGCCTACGGTGCCGGACGTCCCCTGCCGTTCCAGACGGTGCCGCTCGCCGACGCGCTCGGGCAGACCCTGGCGGAGCCGGTGCACGCCCTGCAGTCCATCCCGCACTACGCGTCGTCCGCGATGGACGGCTGGGCGGTCAACGGCGAACCGCCCTGGACGCTCGTGAGCCGCCCCGAACCGGAGGACCACCCGCGCGGCAGGCCGTCCCCGCACACCGATTCGGGGGAGATCTCGCTCGCGCCCGGCGAGGCGACCTTCATCCTGACCGGGGGCGTGGTGCCCCAGAACGCCGTCGGCATCCTCCGGACGGAACACGGTGCCGTCCGCGGAGCGACGCTCGACCGCAACGGGTCCGCCCGCCCCGACGAGCCCTCGCCCGGCGAGCACGTCCGGCCCGCCGGGGAGGAAGCGGACGAGGGGTCCCTGGCGATCCCCGTCGGGGTCGTCCTCAACCCGGCCCAGATAGCCCTCGCCGCGGTCTGCGGCCACGACACCCTCGCCGTCCTGCGGGCGCCGCGCGTGTCGCTGCTGATGACCGGCGACGAGGTGATCGAGCACGGCCTGCCGCACCCGGGCCAGGTGCGCGACACCTTCGGGCCCCAGTTGCCCGGCTTCGTCGCGATGCTGGGCGGCCACGTCGACGTCGCGGGCCGCGCGAAGGACGACCTCGACGACGTCGTCGCGGCCATCAGCGCGGAACCCACCGACGAGTTCTCCCTCGCCCGCGCCTCCGGCGACGTGCTCATCACGACCGGCGGGACCGGCAGCTCCATGGCCGACCACATCCGCCGGGCACTCGAGGAGGTCGGTGCCGAGATGATCATCGACGGCATCGCCATGCGGCCCGGGCACCCCACGCTGCTCGCCCGGCTGCCCGATGGGCGCTTCCTCGTGGGGCTCCCCGGCAACCCGCTGGCCGCGATGATGGCGACGATCACGGTCGCCGGCCCCCTGCTCGCGGGCCTGCGCGGTTCGTCCCTGGAGGAGCCCGCCCCGGTGGTGACGGCCGACGCCTTCGACCCCCTGCCGGGACGGAGCCGCCTCGTGCCCTACCGGACGGAATCCGGACGGGCCGTGCCGAGCGCACACCAGCGTTCCGGGATGCTCCGCGGGCTCGCCGCGGCCGACGGCGTGATGGTGGTCCCGGCGGAGGGCTGCCGGGCCGGCGACCCGGTCCCGGCCCTGTCGCTGCCGTGGGCGCCCGCCGGCCCACGCACGTAGCACTTCACCATCGAGAATTCCGTGTCGGAAACGGCACGCCAGGCAGGTACCCGGGGTCGAGAGAGCTCGGGGCCGGAGTAAGGAGAGCCGGATGAACCGGGTCACGCAGCGCCGCCGTATCACCAAGTTCCGGGTCGGTGCGCAGACGGGACGACGCGAGGACGTGCTCGCGGGGGAGGAGCCCCTGGAGATCCGGCTGGACGGACGGGCCTTCACCGTGACCATGCGCACGCCCGGCGACGACTTCGACCTCGTGGCGGGCTTCCTCGTCTCGGAGGGCGTGGTCTGGGAGCCGGGCCAGTTGCCGAGCCTGCGGTACTGCGCGGGCGTGGACGAGAACGGGCAGCAGACCTTCAACGTGGTGGAGGCCCAGCTCCGGCCCGGCGTCGAACTGCCGGACACGGCCATGGAGCGCCACGTCTACACCTCGAGCTCGTGCGGCATCTGCGGCACGGCGTCCATCGACGCGGTCCGGAAGTCGTCGCGCTTCGACCTGCGCACCGACGCGTCCCCGGTGGACCTCGGTGTCCTGGCCTCACTGCCGGACCGCCTGCGCGAGAGCCAGAAGCTGTTCGACCGCACCGGTGGGGTGCACGCCGCCGGGCTGTTCTCCGCCGAGGGGGAGCTCCTGTGCCTCCGGGAGGATGTGGGACGCCACAACGCCGTCGACAAGGTGGTGGGCTGGGCGCTGCGCGAGGGCATGCTACCGCTGCGCGGGACGATCCTGCAGGTCTCCGGGCGGGCCTCCTTCGAGCTCGTGCAGAAGGCGCAGCTCGCGGGCATCCCGGTCCTCGCGGCGGTGAGCGCTCCGTCGTCGCTGGCGGCGGACCTCGCGGACGACGCCGGGCTCACGCTCGTGGGCTTCAGCCGCGGCACGACGCTGAACTGCTACTCCCACCCGGACCGCATCGCGGCCTGACGGCGGGCGTCCCCTCCCTAGAATGGGAGGCGCACGGCACCGGAAATAGACCGGCTCCCGAACGGCTTGAACCCTAGGTGCATCCGCTGCGACCGCTGACGGCCGGAGCAGCAGCACGACGGGGGCCGGACGACCCGCGCACCCGAGCCGGAAGCGGCATCCACGGAAGGAACGGCCATGAGCATGGAAGGCGCGGCGTGGAGCTCGCTCTACAAGATCTCGACGGCGAAGGACAACAAGCACGGTTTCTCCCGGGAGACGGTCCGCCGGATCCTGACCTTCGCGGTGCCCTACCGCGCGAAACTGCTGCTCTTCATCCTGCTGTCCGTGGCCGGGGCGTTCCTGGCCGTCGCGACGCCGGTCCTGGCCGGCCAGGTGGTCGACGTCATCGTGGCCGGCGGCGAGGTCCGGACGATCGTGTGGCTCGCGTCCGTCATCGCCCTCGTGGCGATCGTGGACGCCGGGGTGTCCCTGCTGACCCGCTGGTACTCCTCGCGCATCGGTGAGGGCGTCATCCTGGATCTCCGCACCGCGGTGTTCAACCACGTCCAGAAGATGCCCATCGCCTTCTTCACCCGGACGCGGACCGGGGCCCTGGTCAGCCGCCTCAACAACGACGTCATCGGCGCGCAGCAGGCGTTCAGCGGCACCCTCTCCGGCGTGGTCACGAACGTCGTGGCGCTGATCCTCACCCTCGCCGTCATGCTGAGCACCTCCTGGCTGGTGACCGTCCTCGCCGTCCTCATGCTGCCGATCTTCCTGGTGCCGGCCCGCCGCATGGGCAGCCGCCTCGCCGCGCTCCGCCGCGAGGCGGCCGACCACAACTCGGCCATGAGCACGCAGATGACGGAACGCTTCTCGGCGCCCGGGGCCACGCTGGTCAAGCTCTTCGGCCGGCCCGACGAGGAGGCCGAGGAGTTCCGCGTCCGCGCTGCCCGCGTGCGGGACATCGGGGTGCGCACGGCGATGCTGCAGTTCGTCTTCTTCACCGCCCTCATGCTCGTCTCCGCGCTGGCGCTCGCCCTCGTGTACGGACTCGGCGGGACGCTCGCGCTCGCGGGCCGGCTCGAGACGGGAGACGTCGTCACGCTCGCGCTCCTCCTCACGCGCCTGTACGCGCCGCTGACGAGCCTCGCGAACGCGCGCGTCGAGATCATGAGCGCGATCGTCAGCTTCGAACGCGTCTTCGAGGTCCTCGACCTCGAACCGCTGATCCAGGAGAAGCCGGACGCCGCCGCCGTCCCCGACGGTCCCGTGTCCGTCGAGTTCGACGACGTCCGCTTCGCCTACCCGTCCGCCGACAAGGTCTCCCTCGCTTCCCTCGAGGAGGTCTCCACGCTCGACACCCGGGGCGGAGAGGAGGTGCTCCACGGGGTGTCCTTCCGCATCGACCCGGGCCAGACCGTGGCGCTCGTCGGGACCTCGGGTGCCGGCAAGTCGACCATCGCGCAGCTCCTGTCGCGCCTGTACGACGTCGACAGCGGCGCGGTGCGCCTCTCCGGCGTCGACGTCCGGGACGTCACGTTCGCCTCGATGCGCCACACCCTCGGCATGGTCACGCAGGACGGCCACCTGTTCCACGAGACCATCCTCGCGAACCTGCGCCTGGCGCGTCCGGACGCCACGGAGGACGAGGTGTGGGACGCCGTGCGCCGGGCCCGGCTGGAGCCGCTGATCCGGTCCCTGCCCGACCAGCTCGACACCATGGTGGGCGAGCGCGGGTACCGGCTGTCCGGCGGCGAGCGCCAGCGCATGACCATCGCGCGCCTCCTGCTCGCCCAGCCCCGCGTCGTGATCCTCGACGAGGCGACGGCCGCACTGGATTCGACGTCGGAGGCAGCCGTGCAGGCGGCCCTCAGCGAGGCCCTCGAGGGGCGGACGGCCATGGTCATCGCGCACCGGCTCTCGACGATCCGCAGCGCGGACCTGATCCTCGTGGTCGAGGACGGGGCGATCGTGGAGCGGGGGACGCACGAGGAGCTGCTCGTGGTCGGCGGACGGTACGAGGAACTGCACCGGACGCAGTTCGCCGTGCAGAAGAATGTGGCCGCGGACGAGCAGCCCGAGGCCCTGACCGGCGTCCAGGGGTCGGCGCTCTGACGAAGGCGCTCAGTCGGTGAACGCGGGGATGATCGCTCCCGCGAACACCTGCCAGGCCAGGGCGGTCTTCGCGACGAGGCTGAGGACGATGTACACGCGCTCGCCGTACAGGTAGTCGCGCCACGGGCCGACCTGCCGGTACTGGAGCAGCTGGTTGACGGCGAAGATGTTGAAGAACAGGAACAGCGAGATGATGATCCCGTAGACGAAGGCGGGCGGTTCGGCCGCACTCGTCGAGCCGAGGGACAGGAAGTAGACCAGGATGGCGAGCCAGGGTACGAGCCCGGCCAGCGATCCGAGGACGAAGGGCAGGAGGTTGCCGCTCCCGGGCTTCTCGTACTTCTCCTGCAGGGCACCGAAGCCGATCATCGCCGCGTTGACCGCGAACAGGCAGATCAGGGCCGCGACGTCGGTGATCCCGGTGGTCTGGGCGATGAGCCAGATCATCACGGACGAGCTCAGCGAGTACTCGACCCAGCGGAAGTAGTTGTGGCCTTCCTTCAACCCGGCCGCGTAGCGGGGGAAGAACAGGGAGGCCACCGCGAAGTGGAAGAGGGCGGACAGTGCCAGGAACAGGACGACGCCGGCGCCCACGTTCACCGCGAAGAGTTCCACGCGTTCGGGCGGGAGCGGGAAACCCGGAGGCCCCGTCAGGTAGTCCGCGGTGACGGGGAACGTGACCTGGTTCTCCAGCCTCAGCAGGATGACCGTGAAGAGGACCGCCTGCACGAGATGCAGCGCCCCGGCCGCGAGGTTGAACGGGCGCAGGCCGCGGGTGCGGTCGGGGCCCGGGCGGCCGCCCTCGACGGAGGCGGCGGCGGGGTCTGGACGGGATGCGCGTTCCATGGGACTTCCTCGGACGAGCGGACCTAAGCCATTCGGGGTGATCACCGTAGCACCGACGGTTCCGCCCGCCCAGAGTCTGCCTAGACTGGTTCATGATCATCGTCCTCGCCGGGATCGACGGTGCGGGCAAGAGCACCGCGGGTGTGCTGCTCGCGGAGCGGCTGACGGCAGCGGCCCGGCCCGCGATCCTCACCATGAACCGGTCGGGCCGCCGCAGCATCACCGCCTGGTGCGGGCGCCGGAACATCCACCCGCCGGTGGCCCTGCTCGATGCCGTGGAGACCGTCATCCGCAGCGTCAACGTGCTGGTCTCCCACGCCCGGGCGGGCACCCGTTCCGGCGTCGTCGTGATGGACCGCTACCTCTACTGCCAGCTCGCGCTCCGGCACCTGCGGGGACTGCCGGCCGGCAGGCTGCTGCCCTTCCTCCTCGCGGTCCTGCCCACGCCGGGCCTCGTGGTCTACCTCGACGTCCCCGCGGACCTCGCGCACGCCCGGGTCACGCGCCGGGCAGTGGACGTCGAGACCATCGAGTACCTGCACGGCCTCGACGCCGCGTATCGACAGCTGGCCGTCTTCCCGGCCTTCCTCGTCCTCGACGCGAGCCGCACGCCCGGGCAGCTCGTCGACGACATCCTGGCCGAGCTCGGGGTGCACGGAGCGGGATTCCGGTGACCCTCTTCCAATGGGGCTGCACCGCCGGGGACCATCGTGTCAGGACGCCGCCCGGCTCCCCACCGGTCCGGGGTCGCCGAGCAGCAGGGGGACGACGTAGCCGGTCAGCAGGGGAGCGATGTCCGGGCGTCCGGCCGCGTCCCCGAGGTCGAGCCAGGCGAGCTCCTCGATCTCGGCGGCGGGGACCGGCCCTGCGGTGAGGGGGCCGGTGGCGAGGGGGCAGAGGAACACGGTGGCCACCAGCCGGGTGTCCGCCTCGTTCGCGGCCGGCCCCTCCCAGGAGCCGAGCAGGGAGAGGTCCTCGGGGCGGACGCTCAGCCCGAGTTCCTCGAAGAGCTCGCGGACGCCGGTCTCCGCGGGGGTCTCACCCGGTTCCGGTTTGCCGCCGGGCTGCATGAACATGGTGGTGCCGCGCTTGCGGACGAGCAGCAGGCGGCCGTCGCCGTCGAGCAGGCACAACGCCGTGACCGTGATCGTCGGGGCCTCGGCCACGAGCCCTTGTCCTTCCCGCCCGGACGGGCCCGGCTGCCCGTGGCCCGCTGTGGTGCCCCTGGCCGGAATCGAACCGACGACCTTCCCTTTAGGAGAGGGACGCTCTATCCTACTGAGCTACAGAGGCTCGGATCGGCTGGTGTGCTCGATCCGGCGGTCCCAGCTTACCCGCTCTTCGTTCCCGGATTCGCGCCCGCCGTCCGGAGTGTCCGCGGCAGGAACACGGAGACGGCGCCGGCCACGAGGCTCAGCGCGAGCAGCGCCCAGCGCAGGACTGTCAGCGTCGAGGCCGGCAGCACGTCCCCGGTGCCGGCGAGCATCGCGTCGATCGCGACGTTCTCCCACAGGTCGACGACGACGAACAGGATCACCGGGGACCACAGCAGCCAGCGCAGCCGGCGTCGTCCGGTGTTGAGCTGGACCAGCAGGAGCCAGGCGAACGCGAAGATCAGCGGGAACAGGGTGCCGGCCGTCCGGTGGAGGTAGCTCAGCTGGCCGCGGGCGTCGTCGTCCATCGCCTCGCGGAGCCGGTCCGCGTAGTCGGTGTCGTAGCCGCCGATCATCATGTCGGGCATCGCGAGCCCACCCGAGAGCTGCGTCATCTGCCCGAGTGTGAGCAGGTGGAAGTACCAGAAGAGGAAGAGGGAGGCCACGGCGGCGGCGATGACGACCAGGCTGCCGTTGGGCCGCTGCCGGTCCGCGTGCGGTACTCCGGATGTGGAAGAGACGCCGGTGGAATGCTTGCGTGCGATCTGAGTCCTGGTGCGTGCCATGAGAGAAGTATGGGCGATGACGACGTCCGCGGGCCGTCCCGAAGACCCTTGGAACCACGGTCGCCGGTCCCCGACATATTCCCGCGGACAAAGCTTGTGATTGCGCTCACGGACGAAGCGCTGTTTTCTATAAGAATGTCCATTACAACTGCACTGCCCAAGACAACGGTCACCGAGGAAGTCGGCTGGCTCGCCGCGATCGACGCCGCCATCAACGCGGTGTTCGAACCCGTCACCGAGGTCTTCTCGACGATCGTGTTCTTCCCCATCACCATCGGTCCCGTGAGTTTCCCCTTCGTCGTGCTGTGGCTCATCGCGGCGGGCGTGATCTTCACGGTGTACTTCGGCTTCGTCCAGTTCCGGGGGCTGAAGATCGGGTACGAGGTGGTCCGCGGCCGATACTCGTCGAGCGATGACCCAGGAGAGGTGCCGCACTTCCAGGCCCTGACGTCTGCGTTGTCGGGGACGGTCGGGCTCGGGAACATCGCCGGCGTCGGTGCGGCCATGGCGCTCGGCGGCCCCGGTGCGACTTTCTGGATGATCCTCGCGGGCCTGCTCGGCATGGCGACGAAGTTCGCCGAGTGCACCCTCGGCGTCAAGTACCGGGAGGTCCACGAGGACGGGTCGATCAGCGGTGGCCCCTTCAAGTACCTGCCCATCGCGTTCAGGAAGTTCGGGAGTATTCCGGCAAAGATCCTGACCGGCATCTTCGCGGTCGCCATCCTGATCTTCGGCGTGGCCGGCGGCAACATGTTCCAGGCGAACCAGACCTTCGCCCAGGTCCAGAACGTCACGGGCGGAGCCGACGGATTCCTCGGCAGCCCCGGCGCCGCACTGATCTTCGGGCTCGTGCTCGCAGGACTGGTCGCCATGGTGATCCTCGGTGGGATCAAGTCCATCGGGGCCACCACCAGCCGGCTCGTGCCGGCGATGGGCATCGTCTACGTGGTGTCCTGCCTGCTCGTCATCCTGGTGAACTTCACCCAGGTCCCCGCCGCGATCGCTTCCATCTTCGAGGGCGCCTTCAGCCCTGAGGGATTCGCCGGCGGTGTCCTCGGCGTGATGATCGTCGGCTTCACACGTGCTGCGTTCTCCAACGAGGCGGGCCTGGGCTCGGCAGCGATCGCGCACTCCGCGGTGAAGACCCGCCGACCGGTCAGCGAGGGGTTCGTCGCCCTGTACGAGCCGCTCATCGACACGGTCGTGATCTGCACCATGACGGCGCTCGCCATCATCATCGCGGGCGCTCCCAGCCTGCAGGCCGGGATCGACCAGGTGCAGGCGGGCGAAGGGACGCCGGACGGCGTCATCCTCACCTCGGACGCCTTCGCCACCGTGTTCCCCTGGTTCCCCGTGGTCCTCGCCATCGCGGTGTCGCTCTTCGCCTTCTCCACGCTCATCACCTGGTCCTACTACGGGCTCAAGTCATGGCAGTACCTGTTCGGCCGCGGGAAGACCACGGAAGTCCTCTACAAGGTCATCTTCCTGTTCTTCACCGTCGCCGGGACCGTGCTGACCTTCAGCCAGGTCATCGCTTTCGCCGACGCCGCGCTGTTCGTCTGCGGGTTCGTGAACCTGCTCGGCGTGTACTTCCTGCTCCCCGTCATCAAGCGGGAGATGCGCGCGTACCTCGCGGATCGCAAGAGCGGCAAACTGTCGATCCTCGGGATCGAGGCGGACGAGCTGGAGGCCGAGAAGTAGTCCCCCACCACCGCGACCCTGCCCCCGCCGGTCCGCCGGCGGGGGCAGTCCTCTACCCGGGGAGGGACCCGGGGGTGTCGGGGGCACGGCCTAGACTTGGAGCACCATGGACATGCTCTTCGATCCCTACGTCTCCCCGCCCACGCCCGCCGAGAAGAAGGGCGCCCGGGCCGCAGCCATGGCAGCGGCCTCCGATGCGGCCGATCCTGCCACGGAGCACGTCCCCTCCCACATCGGCGCGGACGAGCACCGGGCCCGGGAACTCCTCGTGGGACTGAACCCCCAGCAGGAGGAAGCCGTGAAGCACGGCGGATCCCCGCTGCTGATCGTCGCCGGCGCCGGCTCGGGCAAGACCCGCGTGCTCAGCCACCGGATCGCCCACCTGCTGGCCACCGGCCGCTCGCACCCCGGGCAGATCCTCGCCATCACCTTCACGAACAAGGCCGCCGCCGAGATGCGCGAACGCATCGAGGGCCTGATCGGCGACGTCGCGAAGCGGATGTGGATCTCCACGTTCCACTCCTCCTGCGTGCGGATCCTCCGCCGCGAGGCCGCCTCCGTGGGCCTCAATTCGAACTTCTCGATCTACGACTCCGCCGACACCCTGCGCCTCATCACGCTCGTGGCCAAGGGGCTGGACCTGGATCCCAAGAAGTTCGCGCCGAAGGCGATCCAGCACAAGATCAGCGCCCTCAAGAACGAGCTCGTCGACGAGGAGACGTTCGCCTCGACCGCCGGCCTGTCGGATCCTTTCGAGCAGGCCGTCGCCGAGGTCTACACGGGCTACGCCCAGCGCATGCGCCAGGCCAACGCCATGGACTTCGACGACCTGATCGCCCAGACCGTCTACATGTTCCGGGCCTTCCCCGGCGTGGCCGACTACTACCGGCGGCGCTTCCGCCACGTCCTCGTCGACGAGTACCAGGACACCAATCACGCACAGTACGCCCTGGTCCGGGAGATCGTCGGCGTGCCGGGCGAGTCCTCGGACGACCCCGCGGAACTGACCGTCGTCGGCGACTCCGACCAGTCCATCTACGCGTTCCGCGGCGCCGACGTGCGGAACATCGTCGAGTTCGAGAACGACTACCCGAGCGCCCGGACCATCCTGCTGGAGCAGAACTACCGCTCCACGCAGAACATCCTCACCGCCGCGAACGCGGTCATCTCCCGGAACCCCGACCGGCCCGAGAAGCGGCTGTGGACGGCCGAGGGCAGCGGCGAGAAGATCGTGGGCTACGTGGGCGAGAACGAGCACGAGGAGGCCCGTTTCATCGCCGAGGAGATCGACCGCCTCCAGGACGAGGAGGACATCCGGCCCGGCGACGTCGCCATCTTCTACCGGACCAACGCCCAGTCACGCTCCGTCGAGGAGATCCTGCTGCGCGTCGGCCTGCCCTACAAGGTGGTGGGCGGAACCCGCTTCTACGAGCGCAAGGAGATCAAGGACGCCCTGGCGTACCTGCGCGTCCTCGTGAACTCCGACGACGTCGTCAACCTGCGCCGCATCCTCAACGAACCCAAGCGCGGCATCGGCGACCGCGCGGAGTACGCGATCGCGTCCCTCGGCGAGCGGGAACGCATCAGCTTCATGGACGCCCTGCGGCGGGCCGACCAGGCGCCGGGCATGGCCACGCGCTCGGTCAACGCCGTGACCGGGTTCGTGAAGCTGATCGACGATCTCGCGGAGGTCGCGAGCGGCTCCGGTGCCTCGGCGGCACTCGAGGCCGTCTTGGAGCAGACCGGCTACCTGGAACAGCTGCGCACCAGCAACGACCCGCAGGACGAGTCCCGCGTGGAGAACCTCGCCGAACTCGTCGCGGTCGTCCGCGAGTTCGAGAGGGACAACCCCGAGGGGACGCTCGGGGACTTCCTCGAGCAGGTGGCCCTCGTGGCCGACGCCGACCAGATCCCCGACGCCCCCGACGGATCGGCCGCCGACGTGCAGCGTGCCGTCGAGGAGGCCCGTGCCCAGGGCGTCGTCACCCTCATGACCCTGCACACCGCCAAGGGCCTGGAGTTCCCCGTGGTGTTCCTCACCGGCATGGAGCAGGGCATCTTCCCGCACCAGCGCTCCGCGACCGATCCGAAGGAACTCGCGGAGGAGCGGCGCCTGGCCTACGTGGGCCTGACCCGGGCCCGGCAGCGGCTCTACATCACACGCTCCGAGGTGCGCAGCATGTGGGGCCAGAGCCAGTACAACCCCGCGAGCCAGTTCGTCAGCGAGATCCCCGAGGAGCTCATCTCCTGGAAGCGGGAGGGCGCGGCGAAGCCCGCCTGGACCTCCGGCGGCAGTATCAGCGGGCCGCGGTTCAGCGGATCCTACTGGGGTGCGAGCGGCGGCGGGTTCACCGGCGGCGCCCCGGCGCCGTCCAAGAGCGTGGGACGCGTGCAGCCCCAGAAGGAAGTGGTGTCCGTCGCCGTCGGGGACCACGTCAACCACACGAGCTTCGGCAACGGCACGGTCCTGTCCGTCGAGGGGACGGGCGACAAGACCGTGGCGAAGGTCCGGTTCGACGTCGGCGAGAAGCGGCTGCTGCTGCGCTACGCGCCCCTCACCAAGGTCGCCTGAGCGGCGCGGATCATTCCCGGAATGCGCCTAGCAGTCCACAACATCCCCGCGCAAATTTCTACAAGGGATAGAAGTGTGGGGTTCCTCACGAAACGGATACTCTGGGGGAGGCCCCCGGCCCGAGGGACTAAAGTTCCCTCTTGTAAACCTACTTCGACGTCGAAGGACACTAGCTAAGTGGACCTGTTTGAATATCAGGCGCGCGATCTTTTCGAGGCACACGGGGTTCCCGTGCTCGCCGGCATCGTGGCGCAGACCCCAGAAGAAGCAAAGGCAGCAGCCGAGAAGATCGGCGGTGTCGTGGTCGTCAAGGCCCAGGTCAAGGTGGGCGGTCGCGGCAAAGCCGGCGGCGTCAAGGTCGCCAAGACCCCCGATGAGGCCTTCCAGTACGCTTCGGACATCCTCGGGATGGACATCAAGGGGCACACGGTCCACAAGGTGATGATCGCGCAGGGCGCGGACATCGCGGAGGAGTACTACTTCTCGGTCCTCCTCGACCGCTCCAACCGGAACTACCTGGCCATGTGCTCGGTGGAGGGCGGCATGGAGATCGAGCAGCTCGCCGTCGAACGCCCAGAGGCGCTCGCGCGCATCGCCGTCGACCCCGGCACGGGCATCGACCAGGCCAAGGCCGAGGAGATCGTCGACGCCGCGGGCTTCGCCCCGGAGCTCCGCGAGGGCGTCGTCGCCGCCATCCTCAAGCTCTGGGACGTCTTCGTGAAGGAGGACGCCACGCTCGTGGAGGTCAACCCGCTCGTGAAGACCGGCAGCGGCGAGATCCTCGCGCTGGACGGCAAGGTCACGATCGACGAGAACGCCGGGTTCCGCCAGGCGGGCCACGCCGCGCTCGAGGACACGGCCGAGACCGATCCCCTCGAGGCCAAGGCCAAGGAACACGACCTCAACTACGTCAAGCTCGACGGCCAGGTCGGCATCATCGGTAACGGCGCAGGGCTC
Source organism: Arthrobacter sp. Ld5 (assembly GCF_051172775.1). Taxonomy (NCBI): domain Bacteria; kingdom Bacillati; phylum Actinomycetota; class Actinomycetes; order Micrococcales; family Micrococcaceae; genus Arthrobacter; species Arthrobacter sp. Ld5. The sequence goes on along the minus strand of NZ_JBPKBO010000003.1, from coordinate 201,801 downwards.
GTCATGTCGACCCTCGACGTCGTCGCGTACGCCGGCGAGGCGCACGGCGGCGTTCTGCCGGCGAACTTCCTCGACATCGGCGGCGGAGCCTCCGCCGAGGTCATGGCCGCCGGTCTCGACGTCATCCTGAACGACTCGCAGGTCAAGAGCGTCTTCGTGAACGTCTTCGGCGGCATCACCGCCTGCGACGCCGTCGCCAACGGCATCGTGAAGGCCCTCGAGATGCTCGGCGACGAGGCCAACAAGCCCCTCGTGGTGCGCCTCGACGGCAACAACGTCGACGAGGGCCGCCGCATCCTCGCCGACGCCAACCACCCGCTGGTCACGCTCGCCGACACCATGGACGAAGGCGCCGACAAGGCCGCCGCGTTGGCCAACGGAAAGTAAGGGAACAGCCGCATGTCTATCTACCTCAACAAGGACTCCAAGGTCATCGTCCAGGGCATCACCGGCGGCGAGGGCACCAAGCACACCGCCCTCATGCTGAACGCCGGGACGCAGGTCGTCGGCGGCGTCAACGCCCGCAAGGCCGGCACCACGGTCACCCACGGCGACGTCACGCTCCCCGTCTACGGCACGGTCGAGGAAGCCATGAAGGAGACCGGCGCCGACGTGTCGATCGTCTTCGTCCCGCCGGCCTTCACGAAGGACGCCGTCGTCGAGGCCATCGAGGCCGGGATCGGGCTCGTCGTGGTCATCACCGAGGGTGTCCCCGTCCAGGACTCCGCCGCGTTCTGGGCCCTCGCCCAGTCCAGGGTCGACGCCGACGGCCGGCAGGTCACCCGCATCATCGGCCCCAACTGCCCGGGCATCATCACGCCCGGCGAGTCCCTCGTGGGCATCACCCCCGCGAACATCACGGGCAAGGGCGGCGTGGGCCTCGTCTCGAAGTCCGGCACGCTGACCTACCAGATGATGTTCGAGCTCCGCGACCTCGGCTTCTCGACGGCCATCGGGATCGGTGGCGACCCCGTCATCGGGACCACCCACATCGACGCCCTCGCGGCCTTCGAAGCGGACCCCGAGACCAAGGCCATCGTGATGATCGGCGAGATCGGTGGCGACGCCGAAGAGCGGGCCGCCGAGTTCATCAAGGCGAACGTGACCAAGCCCGTGGTCGGCTACGTCGCGGGCTTCACGGCCCCCGAGGGCAAGACCATGGGCCACGCCGGCGCGATCGTCTCCGGCTCCGCCGGGACCGCCCAGGCCAAGAAGGAAGCCCTCGAGGCCGCCGGCGTGAAGGTCGGCAAGACGCCGTCCGAGACCGCCAGGCTCCTCCGCGAGGTCTACGCCACCCTCTGACCCCGCCCGGCCGACAAGCCTCCTCCGCATCCGTGCGGGGGAGGCTTTCGCGTGGGACGGGCGAATACCGGACGCAGGGGAGGCGGCGGTGGAGGCTCCCCGCGCGCGGCTTGTAAGGTGACGACGGGGGACAACCGATTGCGTCAAGCAAGCTTCGAGGAGAACACCATGCGCGCGACCATCATCCACGGGCCCGGCGACATCCGGGTCGAGGACCGGGACTACCCGAGCATCATCCGTCCGACGGACGCCGTCGTGAAGGTCACGGCGTCCTGCGTCTGCGGCTCCGACCTCTGGCCCTACCGGGGTGTCCGGCCCACCAAGGAACCCAAGGCGATCGGCCACGAGTTCGTGGGCATCGTGGAGTCCGTGGGCGACGACGTCCGCGACCTCGCGGTGGGCGATTTCGTGATCGCCCCCTTCGTGGACAGCTGCGGCACCTGCCCGCAGTGCGTCAACGGCGTGACCGTGGCGTGCGACCACCTGGTCGGCTGGGGCAGCACCGACGAACACGGCGATGCGGTGCAGGGTGGCCAGGGCGAGGCCGTCCGCGTCCCCCAGGCCGACGGCACCCTGCGGAAGGTCGACGGCGTCACCGAGCCCGACGCCGCCCTGACGGCCAGCCTGCTCACCCTCTCCGACGTGATGTCCACCGGCCACCACGCCGCGGTGTCCGCGAACGTCGGGCCGGGCAGCACCGTCGTCGTCGTGGGTGACGGCGCCGTGGGCCTGTGCGGTGTCCTCGCCGCGAAGCGCCTCGGGGCCGAACGGATCATCGCCATGTCCCGCCACGCCGACCGCCAGGCGCTCGCCCGCGAGTTCGGGGCCACGGACATCGTCGCCGAGCGCGGCGACGCGGGCGTGGAGAAGGTGCGCGAACTGCTCGGGGGAGTCCTCGCCGACTCCGTCCTCGAATGCGTGGGCACCAAGGAGTCGATGGACCAGGCGCTGCGCAGCACGCGGCCCGGCGGTCACCTGGGCTTCGTGGGCGTCCCCGCCGGCGGGCCGGAGCTGCCCATCGGCGTGCTCTTCGCGAAGAACATCACCGTCGGCGGCGGCATGGCGCCGGCGCACACCTACATCCCGGAGCTGCTGAAGGACGTCCTCGACGGGACGATCAACCCGGGCCGTGTCTTCGACGTCGAGATGCCGCTCGAGGACGCCGCCGAGGCGTACAAAGCCATGGACGAGCGCCGCGCCATCAAGGTGCTGCTGAAGCCCTGACCCCGGGACGCCCCGACGCCGGAGGGCCCCTCGCGGAGGGGTCCTTCGGCGTGCCGTCCGGCCCCCGCCCACGGCGGAGTCCCGGAACGGGCAGAATGAAGGCATGACGACGACGCCCGGCTCGGATTCCGCCTATCTCATCTCCAGGGAACGCCTCATCGCAGCGCCCGCCGCCCGCATCTTCGAGGTCCTCGCCACGCCGGCGCTCCACAGCGTCATCGACGGCTCCGGGACGGTTCGCGGCGAGCAGCCCAACGGCCCGGCCCGCCTGTCGCTGGGTGCGAAGTTCGGGATGGACATGACGATGGGTCCGTCCTACAAGATCCTGAACCGCGTGGTCGAGTTCGAGGAGGGCCGCCGGATCGCCTGGCGGCACTTCTCCGCCCACGTCTGGCGCTACACGCTGGAACCGCGGGACGGCGGGACGCTCGTGCGCGAGGAGTGGGACGGCCGTGCCGTGCGCTGGCGGGTCCTCTTCAGGCTCACCGGGTTCACGCGGCGGCACCCGGCGAGCATCGAGGCGACCCTCGGGAAGCTCGAGGACTACGTCCTGCAGCACGTCGATCCCGCCCAGGCCCCGCCCGCGTAGACGCCCGCCCGTCACGGCCAGGGCGCCCGGCCGGCTCAGGCCACCGATGTGCCGAACAGCAGGCCGAGCCCGTAGGTCACCGCGGCGGCGCCGAGCCCGATACCCAGCTGCCGGAGCGCCAGCCGCAGCGGCGAGGCGCCGGACAGGAGCGCGACGACGGCCCCGGTCGCCAGCAGCGCCAGGCCCACGAGGACGCAGGCGACGACGACCGCGAGGATGCCGCTGAGCCCCAGCAGGTACGGCAGCACCGGGATGATCGCGCCGGACGCGAAGAAGCAGAAGCTCGAGGCCGCGGCCCCGAGTCCCGTGCCGACCGCCTCGTGCTCGTCGACGGCGCCGTCCTCCTCGGGCTGCAACGAGTAGCTCGGGTCGCAGTCGCAGCCGAACAGGCCCATCCGCTCCGCCGCCCGGTGCTCCGCGGCCGCGCGCGTCATGCCCCTGGCGCGATACACCAGCACCAGCTCGTTCGCGGCGATGTCGAGTTCCTTGGCCGCCGTCAGCGTGATCTGCGTGGGGCGCGTGGCGGACAGCAGTTCGCGCTGGGACCGGACGGACACGTACTCGCCGGCGCCCATCGACAGCGCACCCGCGAGCAGGCCGGCCAGCCCGCTGAAGAGGATGAACGACGTCGGGACACCGGTGGCCCCGATGCCCATGACGAGCGCGAGGTTGCTGACGAGGCCGTCGTTCGCACCGAAGACGGCGGCCCGGAAGTTGCCGGAGAGCCGGTTGCGGCCGCGCGTGGCGAGGCCGCGGACCACCTCCTCGTGGATCTGTTCGTCGGCGGCCATCGCGCTCGTGGCCGAGGGGTCCGAGGCGTAGGGGGAGCGGCCCTCCGCCCGCTGCGCGAGGGCGAGGACGAACACGGAGCCGAAGCGGCGCGCGAGCACCCCCAGGAGCCTGTTGCGGACGGACGGCCGCAGGGGCCGGCCGACGTCGTCGCCCAGGAGTGCGAGCCAGTGCGCCTCGTGACGGCCCTCCGCCTCGGCCAGGCCGAGCAGGATCTCGCGTTCCTCTCCGGTCCTGCGGCGGGCGAGATCGCGGTAGGTGGCGGCCTCGGCGCGTTCGTCAGCGAGGTACTGGCGCCAGCGCCTCACATCGTCGCGGGACGCGGGTCGTACGGGGGTGTTCTCGGGGTTGTCCAAGGGAATGCTCCGGTTGCTCGGGGCAAGTGCACGCCCCGGCCGAAGCAGGAGGCTCCGGCCGGGGACCACAGTTGCGTCGTATCGGCCGAAGGTCTCGCTCGCCGGTTGTACCGGTGGACTGCCGGGCGCCGATGGCGCCAGTATGTCGACAGGCCGCGCACCCTGGGTGCGGAGCTACTCCCCTTCGACCGACCATGCTACCGGACGGGGCGGTGACCGTCGTCGCCGGTCCACCGGGGACCCGGCGGTATGTTCGAGTACAGGAACGCACCGACCGCGCGCTACAGTCGGACGGATAACAGAAAGCAGGCTTATGGATCTGGCAGCCCGTCCCTGGGTCGAGAGCTACGCGCCGGGTGTGCCCCGGTCCTTCACCGTGCCCGAGGGCACGCTGTCCGACCTCCTCGACGCGTCCGTGGCGGCCCATGGCCCGCGCACGGCCCTGGAGTTCTTCGGCGCCGCGACGACCTACGCCGAGCTGGGCGCGGCGGTGGACCGGGCGGCGGCCGGGCTGCTGGCCCTCGGCGTCGGGGCGGGGGACCGCGTGGCCCTCGTGCTCCCGAACTGCCCCCAGCACATCGTCGCGTTCTACGCCGTCCTCCGGCTCGGCGCGATCGCCGTCGAGCACAACCCCCTCTACACGGACCGCGAACTGCGGCACCAGTTCGAGGACCACGGCGCCAAGGTGGCGATCGTCTGGGACCGGGTGGTCCCGAGCGTGCAGCGGCTGCCCGCCGACATCCCGGTCACCGCGGTGGTGTCGGTGGACCTCATCGGGGCGATGCCCGTCTCGCGCCGGCTGGCGCTGAAGCTCCCCGTGCGCCGCGCACGGGAGGCCAGGGCAGCGCTCACCACCCGGGAGAAGCTCGGCGGTCCCCGCAGGGTTCTCGCCTGGCGGGACCTGCTGCACCACAGGCCGCTGCCAGACCGGCACCCCCGGCCCTCCGCGGAGGACACGGCGGTCCTGCAGTACACCAGCGGCACCACGGGCGTCCCCAAGGGCGCCGTCCTCACCCACCGGAACCTGCTGGCGAACGCGGCCCAGGGGCGGGCCTGGGTGCCGGGCCTCGACGTCGGACGCGAGACGGTCTACGCCGTCCTGCCCATGTTCCACGCCTACGGGCTGACGCTGTGCCTGACCTTCGCGGTGAGCATCGGCGCGAAGCTCGTCCTGTTCCCGCGCTTCGACGTTTCGTTGGTGCTCGACGCCATCCCGAAGAGCCCACCCACCTTCCTGCCGGCGGTACCCCCCATCTACGACCGGCTCGCGGCCGGGGCGGCCGAGCGCGGGGTGGACCTCCGCAGCATCCGGTTCGCGATCTCCGGTGCCATGAACCTCCCGCAGGCCACGGTGGAGACCTGGGAGGCGGCGACGGGCGGCTACCTCATCGAGGGCTACGGGCTCACCGAGACGTCCCCCGTCTCGGCGGGCAACCCGATCGGCCCCACGCGGCGGCCCGGCACGATCGGTGTGCCCTTCCCCGGTACCGACGTCCGTATCGTCGACCCGCAGGACCCGAGCCGTGACCGTGCGCCGGGCGAGGCGGGAGAGCTGCTCCTCAAGGGGCCGCAGGTGTTCCAGGGCTACTGGCGGCGGCCGGACGAGACCGAGGCCGCCCTGCTCGACGGATGCTGGTTCCGCACCGGGGACATCGTCACGATGGACGCCGACGGCTTCCTGACGATCGTGGACCGCATCAAGGAACTCATCATCACCGGCGGGTTCAACGTCTCGCCGAGCGAGGTGGAGGGCGTCCTCCGCGCACAGCCCGGGGTCGCTGATGCCGCCGTCGTCGGGCTCCCGCGAGCCGGCGGCGGCGAGGACGTGACTGCCGCCGTTGTCCTCGAGCAGGGCGCACCCCTCGACGTCGAGGCGCTGCGGGCGTCGTGCCGCGGCGCGCTCGCCGCCTACAAGGTTCCACGCACTATCGTCCAGGTGGAGGACCTGCCCCGATCACTGATCGGGAAGGTCCTCCGCCGCGAGGTGCGCTCCCAACTGATCAACGATGGCCATCGGGCCGAAGGAGAAGGTGACGGTCGATGACCGAATCGAGCCATGTGCGGGCCGGAGAGCCCGCTGGGAAGGGCCCCTGGCGTGACAGCCTCGGGAACGCCAGCATCCGGGCGGCGCAGGTACTCCTGCTGCTGGTCCTCGGTGTGGTGGCCGTGTACGCACTGATCCAGGTACGCCTGGTGGTGATCCCGATGCTGCTCGCGATCATCCTCGCGGCTGCGATCGGGCCCTTCGTGAACTGGCTGCGGCGGAAGGGCCTGGGTGCCTCCACCGCGACCGCGGTGTCCTTCCTGCTCCTGCTGCTGGTCTTCAGCAGTGTCATCGCGGGTATCGTCCTCGCCGTCGTGGGCCAGGCCGACGAACTGGTCAGCAGCGCCACCAAGGGCTTCGACCAGCTCTACGCGTTCGCGCAGAACGGCCCCATCCCGATCGACGACACGCAGATCCAGGAGGCCCGGGACTGGGCCATCGACTTCGCCACGAGCAGCACGGCGGGCGCCGGGGCGATCTCGGGGCTCAGCGCGGCGGGGAACTTCTTCGCCGGTGGCCTGCTCATGGTGGTCATCCTCTTCTTCTTCCTCAAGGACGGCGAAAAGATCTGGGCCTTCATGCTGCGCGCCTTCAAGGGCAAGCGCCTCGTCAAGGCCAGGCGGGTCGGCTACAGCAGCATGGCGGTCCTCGGCGGCTATGTGCGCGGAACGTCGATCGTCGCCCTGGTGGACTCGGTCTTCATCGGCCTCGCCCTCTTCTTCCTCGGCGTCCCCCTGGCGCTTCCCCTGGCAGCCATCGTCTTCATCGGGGCCTTCATCCCCCTCGTCGGAGCCACGCTGGCCGGCGTCCTCGCGGCGCTGATCGCGCTCGTGGCCAACGGGCCGTTCGTCGCCCTCATGGTGGTCATCGTGGTCATCGTCGTCAACCAGCTCGAGGGCAACTTCCTGCAGCCCGTGGTGATGGGCCGCACGCTGCAGGTCCACGCGCTCGTGATCCTCTTCGCCCTGACCGCCGGCACCATCCTCGCCGGCATCATCGGCGCGATCCTCTCCGTCCCGGTCGCTGCGGTCGTGTGGGCGGCCATCAAGGCCTGGAACGGGGAGAAGGACGAGGACATCACCCAGGAGGAGATCGAGGAGGCCGAGATGCAGACGGCCCTCGACGAGACGGGGCACGGACTGAGCTCGACCCCGGTGGAGGAGCAGGAGACCAAGAAGGCGGCGGCCCTGTCGGCCGCCGACGACGCCGACGAGCGCCCGACCCTGCAGGAGCGGACGGCCGGGGACCTCGACGACGGCGACCACGACGATGCTCTCCCGACCGGACCGGCGGGTGCCGCCGGTTCCGGTCGCGGGGGATCCTCGTCCGTCGAACGGTAGGGCTGCAGGCTCCCCCTGGACCGAAGGAAGGGCTCCCGGCATGTGCCGGGAGCCCTTCTCGTCCGATCGTCAGGGAGCGTCGCCCGCCGGGACGCCCACCCGGCCGTCCTCCGGCACGTCGCCGGCGACCCTGCGGTCCCACGCGTCCATGACGCCCGTCTCCGTGGGCCGCGTGCCCAGCGAGACCGCCACGTACACGAGCGCCGACACCCCGAGCCCCCAGTAGATCGGGTCGTTCGCGTAGATGCCGTCGTACTGGTTCTCCGCGGTGACTTCGAGGTACGCCATGACGCCGAGCGTGACGAGCGTCCCGGCCGCCATGGAGGCGCCGGCGCCGACCCCGTTGCCGCGGCGCCAGACGAGGCCACCGAGGATCGCGACGAGGAGCCCCCCGACGAGGATGTCGTACGCGATGGTCAGCGCGGCCACCACGTCCTGCACGGCCACGGCGAGGGCGATCGCGACGACGCCGAGGCCGAGGACCCACCAGCGGCTCGAGGCGACGTCGTGCTCCGACGACGACCGCTCGCCGCCGCCCTTGCCGAACCAGCCGGCCACGAACGGCACGACGTCGGTCCGCGCCACGGTGGCGGCGGCGATGAGCGCGCCGGACGCCGTGGACATCATCGCGGCCACGGCCGCGGCGAGGACGAGTCCGCCGACGCCGATCGGCAGGACGTTCAGGGCGATGTCCGCGTACACGTCGTCCTTCGACTCGATCGCGGGCAGGATGACGCTGGCGCTCATGCCGATCACGGCGCCCGCGACGCCGTAGAGGATGCAGTAGACGCCGGCGGTCGCCCCGCCCCAGCGGGCGATCTCCGGCGTCCGGGAGGTGAAGACGCGCTGCCAGATGTCCTGGCCGATCAGCAGGCCCAGCGTGTAGACCACGAAGTAGGTGATGATGCTCTGCGCGCCGATCCCGGTGATGCTGAAGAACTCGTCGCCGGCGCGCTCGGCGATGCCGTCGAACCCGCCGGCCGCTGCGAGGGAGAAGGGCAGCATGAGGGCGAAGACGCCGATGGTCTTGATGACGAACTGGGCCATGTCGGCGAGGGTGATGGACCACATGCCGCCGATCGTGGAGTAGATCAGGACGATCGCCCCGCCTACCGCGATGGACACCGCGCGGTCCCAGCCGAAGAGCACCACGAAGATCGTGGCGTAGGCGCCCGTCGACGTGGCACAGAGCATGAGGGTGTAGGCGAGCATGACGATCCCGGACACCCTCGTGGCGCGGTGGCTGTACCGCAGCGTGAGCATCTGCGAGACGGTGTAGATCTTCAGCTTCTGGATGGTGGGCGCGAAGAGCAGGCTGAGCAGCAGGACGCCGGTGCCGATGGCCACCACGAGCCACATGCCGGAGATGCCGTACTGGTAGCCGAGCCCCACCCCGCCCACCGTGGAGGCGCCGCCCAGGACGACGGCGGCCATGGTGCCGGTGTAGAGGAGGGGGCCGAGGCGGCGTCCGGCCACGAGATAGTCGCTGGCGTTCCGGGTGCGGGACTTCCCCCACCACCCGAAGCCCAGCATGGCCACGAGGTAGGCCACCACGATGGCGATATTGAGTGCTTGCATTGGACGAAATCCTTCGGAAGGCGCGGTCAGATGCCCTGGAGGCAACTATTGTTGCCCTGTAAGCTACTCGTGACGCGGCTCACGCGTCAATCGTGGCATGCTCGTATGACGTCCTCCCTTCGGCGGCGATGCGGGCGATCGCCGTAGGAGAGGACACGCATGAAGGCCCTGCCCGTCGAGCCCACCAACGCTCCGGTGGCCATCGGATCCCGGATCCGTGCCGCACGGCAGGCCCAGCGCATGACCATCGAGCAGGTCGCCGATTCCACGGGCCTGACGAAGGGCTTCCTGAGCAGGGTGGAGCGCGACCTCACCTCGCCGTCGGTCGCCTCGCTCGTGACGCTGTGCCAGGTGCTGTCCATCTCGGTCGGGGACCTGTTCCTGGTCCCGAAGACCCACCTGACGCGGCTCGCCGAGGCGCCCCGGGTCAGCCTGGGCGGGCAGGGCATCACCGAACGGCTCCTGACGGCGCGCTCGGAGCGCCGCCTCCAGGTGATCCGTGCCGTCGTCGAACCCCACGGCCGGGGCGAGGACGAGCTCTACTCCGTGGACTGCGAGGTGGAGACCGTGCACGTGGTCGAGGGCCGCTTCGTACTGATCTTCCCGAACGACCGCTACGACCTCGGCGCCGGTGACACCCTCACCTTCCCGGGACGGGAACCCCACACCTGGATCAACCCGGACGGGCGGGAGGCCGTGGTGCTGTGGACGCTCGTCCCGGCGGCCTCCCGCGCGTGACGGTGCCGGCTCCCGCGCGATTCAGCCCACGTGCACCCAGGGGCGCTTCGTCACGTCCGGTTCGGCGCCGCGCAGCACCTCGCGCGTGACCGGGGCGATCTCGCCCTCGCCGGTGAACAGGAACCTGAAGAGGTTGGCCACCGGGTCCCCCTCCGTCCAGCGGAAGTAGACGTGGGGCATGAGCCCGGTGACGTCCCGGATGTGCAGCATCACGGCGGCGATGGTGTTCGGGACGTTCGAGCTGTGGACCTCGAGGACGCGGTACCCGTGCCGGACCACGCCGTGCACGCGCAGTTCCGTCTCGAAGTCGGACGAGTCGTCCACCGTCACCTCGATGAACAGGGGCCGCGCGGTGGCCGGGACGTGCGAGACCCTGCAGGCGTGCTCGAGCTTGTCGCGGTAGGCGGCCCTGCTGAGCCGCTTCGGTTCGTGGGCGATCAGCAGGATGTCGCCGTCGTCCTGCGCGCTGACGAAGGAGAGTGCGGCCTCGTCCAGCCGGATGCTCGTCGCCCGCAGCTCGAACGCCCGCCGCGAGCGGGAGGCGAACGAGATGACGATGATGCCGAGGATGAAGCACCCGGCGATCTTCAGCCCCTCGGGCCGCTCGACGATGTTGACCGCCGTCGTCAGCACGAACACCCCCGCCGCGATGCCGAACCCGAGGGCCCTGCCGCGCTGCTGCTTCCGCCGCGCCGACAGCGTCACGGCCACCGACGCGGAGGTGATCAGCGCGAGGACGCCCGTGGCGTAGGCGCCGCCCTGCGCCTCGACGTCGGCCTCGAAGAAGATCGTGACCAGGACGGCGATGACGGTGATGACGAGGACGAGCGGACGCACGGCCTTCGCCCACTCCGGAGCCATCCCGTAGCGCGGCAGGTAGCGGGGCACGAGGTTGAGCAGGCCGGTCATGGCGGAGGCGCCGGCGAACCAGAGGATGCCGATGGTCGAGATGTCGTACACCGTGCCGAAGCCGTCGCCGAGGTACTCGTGGGCGAGGTAGGCGAGCGCGCGGCCGTTCGCCGGGCCTCCCTCCCCGAACGCGGCGGCGGGGATGAGGAGGGTGGTCACGACGCTCGAGGCGACCAGGAAGCCGCTCATGATGAGTGCGGCGGAGGTGAGGAGTCTGTGCGCACCGGCGATCCTGCCGGCCGGGTTCTGCTCGGTGTCGGCGGGCCCGCCCTGGATCTGCGGCATCACCACGACGCCGGTCTCGAAGCCCGACAGCCCCAGCGCCAGGCGGGGGAAGACCAGCACGGCCAGCCCCACCATGACGAGCGGGTTGCCGTACTGCGTGGTCAGGGCCGCCCACCAGGACACCGCCAGACCGCCCTGCGTCACGATCTGGGCCAGGGCGACGACGATCACGCACAGGTTCAGCAGCAGGAACACCGCGACGAGGCCGACGGCGATGCCGATGGCCTCCGTGAAGCCCCGCAGGAAGACCCCCGACAGGGCTCCGAGGAACAGGACGGTGAGGAGGACCTGCTGCCCCTGCAGGCCCGCGGGCGCGAACGGGTTCTCGATGAGGTGGGCGCTCGCGTCGGCGGCCGAGAGGGTCATGGTGATGAGGAAGCTCGTCGCGGCGAAGCCGAGCAGCACCAGCACGAAGACCTTGCCGCGCCACTTCGGCAGGAGCTTCTCGAGCATCGCGATGGACCCTTCCCCGCGCGGGCTCTCCGACGCCACCCGCTTGTACACCGGCAGTGCGGCGAACAGGGTCACCGCCACGAGGACGAGGGTGGCCAGCGGCGACAGCGCACCGGCCGCGGCCACGGCGATCGCGGGCTGGTAGCCGAGGGTGGAGAAGTAGTCGACACCGGTCAGGCACATCACCTTCCACCAGGACTGGGGGTGCTCCTGGTCGGGCCGGTGGGAGGCCGGCTGTCCCGATTCGTTGAGCAGCCAGCGCTCGAGGCGCCGACGGGTGTCGGCCCGGGCGGGAGGCCGTGGACGGGTGCGTACGGAGGAGCTCACCCGATCACGGTAGGACCCCGCTGTCGGTCGGGAGCCGGTCTTTACGCATCCTTGATGGGCCTCACCCCATCCGCGCCCGCCGGGTGATCCTTGACCGGACCGCAGCGCGCCAATAGCCTGATACAAAACCTTTGATGCATATTGGGCAACTTTGCGAGCGCCCGGATCGGACGGACACTGTGGAAGAACTGCGCGTCACCGGAGGCGGCCGTCTCGGCCCCATCGACTCCTCCCGCATCCCCCGATACGCCGGCGCCGCCACCTTCGCGCGACTGCCCCGCCTGGACCAGGTGGACCGCGCGGACATCGCCGTCGTCGGCGTCCCCTTCGACTCCGGGGTCTCCTACCGGCCCGGCGCCCGGTTCGGCGGCAACCACATCCGCGAGGCCTCGCGCCTGCTCCGGCCCTACAACCCCGCGCTGGACGTCTCCCCGTTCGAGCGCGTGCAGGTGGCCGACGCCGGCGACATGGCCGTCAACCCGTTCAACATCAACGAGGCCATCGAGACGGTGCAGCAGAACGCGCTGGACCTGACCGCCGACGGCGCCCGCCTCGTCACCCTCGGCGGCGACCACACCATCGCACTGCCCCTCCTGCGTGCGGCCGCCGAGCGCGCCGGGGCACCCGTGGCGATGCTGCACTTCGACGCCCACCTGGACACGTGGGACACCTACTTCGGCGCCGAGTACACGCACGGCACCCCGTTCCGGCGTGCCGTCGAGGAGGGCATCCTCGACACCGAGGCCATCTCCCACGTCGGGACGCGCGGCCCCCTCTACGGCGTCCGTGACCTCGAGGACGACCGCCGCTTCGGTTTCGGGATCGTGACCTCCTCCGACGTCTACCGGCAGGGCGTGGACGAGGTGGTGGACAAGCTGCGGCAGCGCATCGGCACCCGCCCGCTCTACGTCTCGGTCGACATCGACGTCCTCGACCCGGCCCACGCACCCGGTACCGGGACGCCCGAGGCCGGCGGCATCACGAGCCGCGAGCTGCTCGAGATCCTCCGCGGACTGCGCGGGCTGAACCTGGTCGGTGCCGACGTCGTCGAGGTGGCGCCCGCCTACGACCACGCGGAGCTCACGGGGGTCGCGGCGTCCCACGTCGCCTACGATCTCGTGACACTGATGGCCGACACCCTCACTCCCGCGACCCCGACGACCGGGGAGCGGTAGATGGACGTCACCGCCGGCGCGGCCTCCGCGCCCCCCGCACCCGTCACCGGCCAGCGCAACGGCGGTGACCTCGTGGTCGAGACGCTCACCGCCCTCGGCGCGACGACCGTCTTCGGCATCCCCGGCCAGCACGCCCTGGGCCTGTTCGACGCGCTGTCCCGCTCCGAGCTCCGGTTCGTCTCCTCCCGCGTGGAGAACAACTCGGCCTTCGCCGCCGACGGCTTCTCCCGGGCCACCGGCGACGTCGGCGTCCTGTTCCTGTCCACCGGTCCCGGCGCGCTCACCTCCCTCGCAGGCCTGCAGGAGGCGTACGCCACCGGCGTGCCCATGGTGGTCGTCGCGAGCCAGATCCCGCTCGAGGGCCTCGGCGCACGGCGCAAGGGCATGCTGCACCAGCTGGACGACCAGAAGGCCTCCGCGGCGAACGTCACGAAGAGCCAGCGGCTGATCCAGCACGCCTCCGGGATCCCGTCCGCCATCCAGGACGCCTGGACCGAGGCGGTGTCCTCGCCGCAGGGCCCCGTGTGGGTGGAGGTGCCGCAGAACGTGCTGCTGGACCCCGTGATGGTCCCGCAGGTGGAGGACGCCCTCGCGGAGCCCTTCGACAACCCGCCGCGCATCGAGCTCGTGCGCGAGGCCGTCGCCTGGCTGAAGGACTCGCGGCGTCCCGCGATCGTGGCCGGCGGCGGGGCGCGCCGCGGGCGGGCCGAGGAGTGGCTGCTCTCCGTCGCCGAGAAGCTCGGGGCGCCGGTGGTCTGCTCGCCGGGCGGCAACGGCGCCTTCCCCTGGACCCACGAACTCTCCCTGCAGTCCTGGGTCGAGGACCGCTACGTGACGGAGGTCCTCGAGGATGCCGACGTGCTGCTGGTGATCGGGTCGTCCCTGGGCGAGGTGACGTCCAACTACTTCACGATGGAGCCCCGCGGCCGCATCATCCAGATCGACGCCGAGCCCCGCGTCCTCGAGTCCAACCGCCCGGCCCTCGGCATCCGCGCCGACGCAGGCCAGGCGCTCGCCGCGCTCGACGCGGCACTCGAGCCGCTGGCCCGCGACCGCCTGCCCGGCTACGACGCCGCCGCGCTCGTCGCCGAGACCCTCCGGCGGGTCGGCGCGCGGCTCGACGCGCAGGACCTCGGCAAGGAACGCGCGTTCATGCAGGACATCCGCGACGCCGTCCCGTCCGGCATGCAGACCTTCTGGGACATGACGATCTCCGCCTACTGGGCCTGGAGCTGCTGGGACGCCCGCGAGGGCCAGTTCCACTCGGCCCAGGGTGCCGGCGGCCTCGGCTTCGGCTTCCCCGGCGCCATCGGCGGGTCCGTCGGACTGGCATCGCACGGCCTGCCCGCGCGCGTCCTCGCCGTGTCCGGCGACGGTTCGGCGATGTACTCCATCGCCGAGCTCGCGACCGCCCGGCAGCACGACATCCCCGTCACCTGGCTGATCGTGGACGACGGCGGCTACGGCATCCTCCGCGAGTACATGGAGGGGGCCTTCGGCCAGGCCACCGCGACCGAGCTCGCCCGCCCCGACTTCGTGGCCCTCGCGGAATCGTTCGGGGTGCCGGCACGGAGGGTGGCGCCCGAGGGCGTCGGCGAGGCGCTCCGCGAGAGCCTCGCCGCGGACGGCCCGAACGTCGTCGTGGTGGAGACGCTGCTGCGGCTGTTCGCTCCCACCCACCTCGATCAGTAGGCTTTCTTTTTCCGCGGCGGGGTGAGAGTGTCGGAAGAACCGCTCGACCCCGTACATCGAGGAAGGAACCCCATGGCATTCAGCAAGGGCGACAAGGTCACCTGGAACACCCCGCAGGGCACCACCGAGGGGAAGGTCGTGGAGAAGCACGAGAAGGAATTCAGCTTCGACGACCAGAAGTTCAAGGCCTCGAAGGACGAGCCCTACTACACCGTGGAGAGCGCGAAGTCGGGCAAGCAGGCCGCACACAAGGAAAGCGCGCTGTCGAAGAAGTAGCAGGGTGGAAGTAGCAGGGTGCAGGACGAGGGGACGCTCCGACGGGGCGTCCCCTCGTCGCGTCCGCTACGTCAGCGGATCGTGGCCCCAGTTCATCAGCGAGTACCGCCACCTCGACGTCTCGAGGTCCTCCTTCGCCGGCTTCTGCGCGAGATGGCGGTGGACGTAGCCGACGACCGTGTGCATGTGCTCGACGTCCCCGGGCGTGAGGTCGTCCCGCTTCGTGCGCAGGATGCCGAGGATCCTCCTGCCGGACCGGTGGCCCACGGACTCACCGCCGTCCTCCTCCTTCTGGCCCACCGATCGGGACTCCTCGGTGTCGAGCCACTCCTCCAGCCGGGACGGACTCATGTTCACCGCGTCCTTCCACCGGGGCCAGATCTCGTCGAGGTCGTGCGTGTTCTCGGGCATGGAGTACCTTCCGTAGCAGGTTCTGGACAGGAGGCGAACCCCGGAGGATTCCCGGGGCACGCGGTGGACTAATCCTAAGCATGCTGATAGTTGTTGAGGGTAGGTCGAACCAACCTCGAAGGAGCTTTACATCATGGCAGGAAATCTTTTGGCACGATCCGCCCACGATCTCGGCGCGGCAGCCTGGTTCGGTGGAACCCTGATGGGCGCCGTCGGCCTCAACGGAGCCACCGGCAAGGCGAAGGACCCCAAGGAGCGCACACGCCTCTCCGCCCTCGGCTGGGCCAAGTGGACCCCGGTCCAGGTCGCGGCCTTCGCGGCGCACGCCGCCGGAGGCATCGGCCTGATCCTCGGCAACAAGGGTCGCGTCGCGGCCCAGGATTCCGTGGGATCCAACACCGTCCTGAAGTCCGTCGTGACCGTGATCGGCATGGCCCTCTCGCTGTACTCGGGCATCCTCGGCAAGAAGGTCGGCGAACTCGCCGAGCAGGGGAGCGCGGGCGCGACCGAACCCCGTCCCGGCGCCAGCGACGAACTCGCCAAGGCCCAGTCCCAGCTCAAGACCACGCAGTGGCTCCTGCCCGTCATCAGCGGCATCGTCGTCGTGATGGGTGCGAAGCAGGGCGAGATGCAGCGTCCCGAGAACGTCAAGAAGGGCCTGCTCCGGAAGTAGTCCTCCGGCACGCTCCTGAACCCCGCAGCGGCCACCGCCCCGCGCCACCCGGCGCCCGGCAGTGGCTCCTGCGGGGTTCTGCCGTCCCGCGGGACCGGCTACTGCATGGTGAACGCGCGGGCCACGCCGGCGTGGACCCGGCTGTTCCTGATCAGCGCCCCCAGCAGGGCGTTGCGCGGGCGCAGGACCGGGCCGGGCAGGGGACGCCCGAGAGCCATGTTGATCGAGGCCTTCCGGCGGGCCAGGGCCGCCTCGGCGCGGCGCTCCTTCCCGTACCGCGCGAGCCGGACGGCAACGTCCTGCCCGTCCCGGAGGGAGGCCGCGATGATGGGGACCAGTTCGACGGCGTCGAGCCAGCCCAGATTCATGCCCTGCCCGCCGATGGGGGACACCTCGTGCGCGGCGTCGCCCACGAGCACGATGCGCCCGGCCACCAGGCGCCGGGCGAGCCGCGACCGCACCTCGAACGCGCTCAGCATCGAGTTGGTCGCGGGGTCGACGTCGACCCCCGTCCGCTCCCTGATCAACTGCGTGAGGTCCGAGGCCGTGGGACGCTCGACCGGGCAGCCCACCCGCACCACCCAGCGTCGGATCCCCCCGGGCAGGGGGAACGATTCGACGATCCCGCCGGCCTCCAGGTACAGGACGGCGTCGTCGCCGTCGCCCGTGGCGTCGGAGAAGTCGCCCATGACGTAGCAGTCCGGGTAGCGGTGCACGGGGGCGCCGACACCGGCGTCGTCGCGGACGGAACTCCGGGCGCCGTCCGCGGCGATGACCAGCCGCGCCCGGAGGGCGGTGTCCTCGCCCTGTGCCCGGGCCACGGCCAGGACGTGGTCCCCGGCGTCGTGCGTGGCCACGACGGAGACGCCACGGCGCAGCGTCCCCGGGAAGCCGTCCTCGAGGTGGCGCTCCAGGATCTCCTCGGTGACGGCCTGTGGCACGGCGAGGACGTAGGTCTCCTTGCCCGGAAGGGCGGCGAAGGACACGGTGCCCACATGCCGGCCCGCGCTCCGGGCGATCCCGTCCCGGATGCGCACCCCCCGGGCCCGCAGGTCGTCGGCGATGCCTCCGGTGTCGAGCGCCCGCAGCGCCGGCGGGTGGATGCCGATGGCCCGCGAGTGGCTGCTGCGCTCCGTGCGGCGTTCCAGGACGACGGCGTCGACGCCCGCCCGGCGGAGCAGCAGGGCCGTGTACAGGCCCACGGGCCCGCCGCCGACCACGATCACGTCATGCATCGCGGGCTCCCGGCGCGGCGCTCCGGTCGAGGACGAGCAGGTTGATGAACGGCACGGCCGTGCGGACGGTCCACGGCGCACGGCCGTGGGTCGCTGCACGCAGCTCGTCCGGCGTCCAGCTGCGGCGGATGGAGGTCAGGCCGTCCTGCCGGATGTAGGAGCCGGGCAGCGGGAGGGTGCCCACCGAGAACAGCGCATAGCCGAGCGGGTGCCGGGCGATATCGCTGTGCACCGCGACGGTGCGGGCGAGGCGTTCGGAGTCGTCGAGCAGGCCGTCGAATGCGCCGGGATCCAGGTGGTG
Source organism: Arthrobacter sp. Ld5 (assembly GCF_051172775.1). Classification (NCBI taxonomy): domain Bacteria; kingdom Bacillati; phylum Actinomycetota; class Actinomycetes; order Micrococcales; family Micrococcaceae; genus Arthrobacter; species Arthrobacter sp. Ld5. Next base: position 184,104 of record NZ_JBPKBO010000003.1, on the reverse strand, counting down.
GAGCACGTGGTTGGAGACCACGGCGTCGAACTCCGCCCCCTCGGCCACGAGCTCCGAGCTCAACGCCCGGCGGAAGGACAGGCCGGGCAGGGCAGGGCGCGAGGTGGCGAAGGCGTGCGCCCGCTCATCGGGGTCGATCGCCGTCACCTCGAGCCGGAAGCCGTCGCGGCGCGCCCAGCGGGCGAGCGCGCGGGGGAGGTCACCGCCGCCGGCGCCGATGTCCAGCAGCGTGTTCGTGCGGTCCCGGGAGAACGCCGGGCGGAGCAGCGACGCGTACGTGCGGCGCCACCCGGACACGACGGCGTTGACCAGCCCGAACTGGGCGTAGGTGCGGTCGAGCCTGACGGGGTCGCAGTCGGGCCGGTCCATCTCCTCGACGGCGTGCGGGTCGCGCTCGGAGAGGAACCCTCCAGGCCTCATGCGCCCGCGTCGGTGAGGATGGGCGCGAGATCGGCGGGCACGGCGTCCGGGTCGCTCACCGGCGTGGCGTCCGCCGCAGCGCGTGCGGTGCCCGCGGCCGGCCCGGCGCCGATCCTCGTGAGCAGGGCCGTCTCCACCGTGAGCCCCGGGCCGAACGCCATGGAGCAGATCCGGTTGTTCCCGTCGGAGGCCGGCTGGTCGAGGATGTGCTTGAGGACGAACATCACGGTCGCGCTGCTCATGTTGCCGTAGTCGCGCAGTGTGGCGCGGGCCGGGGCGAGCTGGTCCCGGGTCAGGCCCAGCTTGGCCTCGACCTTGTCCAGGATGCTGCGTCCGCCGGGGTGGATGGCCCAGTGCTCGATCTCCGCGTAGTCGAGGCCCTGCAGCGACGCGTCGCGGGCGAGCAGGGGTTCGAGGGCCCCGACGATGTGGTCGTCGATGATGTGCGGGACGTACGTGCCGAGGACCATCTCGAACCCCTCGTCGCCGATGTTCCACGCCATGGCCTCCTCGCCGACCGGGGTCAGCACGGTCTCGAAGTGGTCGAGGGTCAGGGCGGGACCGGTCAGGGGGAGGTCGCGGGCGGAGACGATCGCCGCCGCGGCGCCGTCGGCGAACAGCGACGAACCGACGATGGTGTCGGGGTTGTTGGAGGACCGCACGTGGAGCGAGCACAGCTCCGCGGCGATCACGAGGACGACGGCGTCGGGGTCCGCGTCGCAGAAGGCCTTGGCCGCGCGCAGCGCCGGGAAGGCCGCGTAGCAGCCCATGAAGCCGAGGTGGTAGCGCTGGACGGACGGAGCGAGGTCCAGTGCGCGCACCACCATGTAGTCGGGGCCCGGGGCGAAGAACCCCGTGCACGACGCCGTGACGACGTGCGTGACGTCCCCCGCCTCGATACCGTCCGCCGCGTCCAGGGCCTTGCGGGCCGCCTCGACGAAGAGCTTGGTCCCTTCCTCGGCGTAGACCTCGTTGCGGGTCTTGGTGCTCGGCGTCAGGATCCGCAGCTCCTTCTGGTCGAAGAACACGGGGTCCTCGGACGCGCTGTCGAGCGTCAGCTCCCGCACCGCGGTGTAGCGCGTCTCGATGCCGGAGGAGTCGAAGGCCGCCCCGACCAGGCGCTGGCCGAGCCGCGTGAGGCCCGGCTGCGCGGCGAAGACGTCGCGGACCTGGGGTTGCACCATGATCGTCTCGGGTACGGCGGTTTCAAGGGACCTCAGGATCACAGTCATATGTCCATTACTAGAGGACTGACGCCACAAACACAATGCACAGTAGGCTTAGCATTCACCCTCCCGCCATCATCAGGAGCATCATGTCCAACGAACCGTCAGGCACCCTCGACCAGGACGACCCGCGCGGCCCCGCCGTCGATCCCTCGACCGAGCTGCAGGAGTATCCCGGGTTCACGGAGCGCATGGACCCCCGTCCCGACCACGGCGAGGACAGCTACACCGGGCACGGGCGCCTCAGCGGCCGGCGCGCATTCATCACCGGCGGCGACTCCGGCATCGGCCGGGCCGTGGCGCTCGCCTTCGCGCGGGAGGGGGCCGACGTCGCCATCGGGTACCTCCCGGAGGAGGAGGAGGAGGACGGCGCCAGCTGCCTCGAGCTCATCCGCGCCGAGGGCAGGACGGCCCTGGCCGTCCCGGGCGACCTCCGGGACGAGTCCTACGCCCCCTCGGCGGTGTCCCGGGTGCTGGACGGTCTCGGCGGCCTGGACATCCTGGTCAACAATGCGGGCTACCACATCGCCCAGCCGAACGGCCTGCCCGACGTCGACGCCGACCAGCTCCGGCGCACCTTCGAGACCAACGTGTACGGCACGATCTGGCTCACGCAGGCCGCCCTGCCCCACCTGACGGCCGGGGCGTCGATCATCAACACCACGTCCGTGCAGGGGTACCACCCCTCGCGGAATCTCATGGACTACGCCGCCACGAAGGCCGCCCTGAACAACCTGACGTCCAGCCTCGCCGAGCTGCTCGGGGAGCGCGGCATCCGCGTCAACGCCGTCGCCCCCGGGCCGGTCTGGACGCCCCTCCAGCCGGCGACGACCACCAGCGAGAAGCTCGAATCCTTCGGCGAGGGCACACCTCTGGGCCGGATGGGGCAGCCGGCGGAACTGGCCGGAGCCTACGTCTTCCTCGCCTCGGACGACGCGCGGTACGTCTCGGGCGAGATCCTCGGCGTCACCGGAGGAAAACCCCTCGCCTGAGGGCACGTCCCGGCGGCGTGGCGATCGCCGCGCCGCCGGACCAAGCCGGCGCGGGGTGCGGAACGAATGGAAGGCACCAGCGCCGGCTGTCCGGCGGCCGGCCGACATGGATGGGCTCACCGTGAAACTCCTGACCGCACCGCCACGCCATCGTGGTTCCGCGTTCCTCGCCGTCGTACTCGCCTCGTCCCTGGCGCTCGCCGGCTGCGGGGCCACCGAGGAGAACCCCCTCGGGGTGAACACCCCGGACGGCGGCAGCGGATCGGCCGACGGCGCGGCCGCCGGTCCCGAGGGCGGCCAGGCGGAGCCGGTGGGCAGCGACCTCGGTGACGATCCCCTGAACGTGGGCGTCGACGGCGCGGAACTGTGCGGCGTCCAGCCCCGCGACAGCCGGCTGCGCTACACCGTCATGCTGCACAACCCGACCCTCGAGACGTTCACGTTCGGTGCGACGGCGCTCGGCGACCCCGACGGGCTGGAGATCCTCTCGGCGAAGGTGCAGACGGCGAACCGCGAGGGGCACCACCACGCGGGACCCGCGACGGGCGCGCACGAGGAGCACGCGGCCACGCCCGCACCGAGCCGGGAGCCCGAACCGATCGGCCCGCCCGTGCCCGCCGAGGGCTACCAGTTCCAGCCCGACGCGCACATCAACATCATCGTCACCGTGGAACTCGCCGACGGCGTCACGCACGGCAGTGCCGACAACATCCTGGTCGCGTACTCGTCCGCCGACCGCGACTACTCCGTGGCCCACGACCTGAAGATCGACGTCGACGCCACGTCCTGCAGCTGAAGCCCGGCAGGACCGACGCAACGAAGCCCCCGTCACGATGACGGGGGCTTCGTTGTGTCGTGCAGCGATCTCTCGTGCAGGGCGGGCGTCAGACGCTGCCGGGCCCGCGGTGCTCCTGGACTAGGCCGGGAGCTGCAGGACGTGACCGGTGAAGATCAGGTCCGCGTGGATGACGGTGTCGGTGTTCGCGGCGAACAGTGCCTGCCAGCCGCCCTCGACGCCGAGCTTCGCGGCGATGGAGCTGAGGGTGTCACCGGACTGGATGGTGTAGGTCTGGCCGCTCAGCGCCACGGGGGCGGCGACGGGAGCCTGGGCAACGGGAGCCTCGACGACGGGTGCGGCGGGCGCCTGGACGACCGGAGCCTGGACGACGGGAGCCGGGGCGGCGGGCGCCTGGACGACCGGAGCCTGGACCTGGACGGGGGCCGGAGCCTGGACAGGAGCGGGAGCGGGAGCCTGCTGGAACTGGACCGGGCCGCCCACAGATGCGGCGCTGTTCAGGCCGAGCTTGGCGGAGCAGGCGGGCCAAGCGCCCCAGCCCTGGCCGGCGAGAACCTTCTCGGCGACGGCGATCTGCTGCTCACGCGAGGCGTCCTGGGGGAGTCCCTGTCCGCCGAAGCCGGCCCAGGTCTGCGGGGTGAACTGCAGGCCACCGGAGAAGCCGTTGCCGGTGTTGATGCCCCAGTTGCCGCCGCTCTCGCACTGCGCGAGACGGTCCCAGTCGCTGGCGGGAGCGGCGTTGGCCGCACCGGCCGCCGCGCCGAGGCCGAGGCCGGTGAGTGCTACTGCTGCAAGTCCGCGACGGGCGGTGGTGCTGAATTTGGTAGTGTTCATGGCGTTACGATGCTCCGAAAGGCCACCCGCACTAGGTCCGTCCCCGGACTTCTTCGCGCCGCTGCTCACCTTGACGGTTTTGAGGTCATGGTTCGGCGGCCGCCTGTTGAGCAACGAGCGGTGGAGGGCGGCGCCGGGCATTCATCGCTGCTCGCCGTGCGGCAGCGTTTTCGCTTTCCCCTGACGGGGAACTTCCCCTACCGTAGAGTAGTTTTCTTTCGTTGCCAAATCGGTATCGAGCCGTGCTTGACTTTCCGCACATATCGGAGTTTTCGCTGGACTGATCAGCACTTGTCTGTCACACTCACCCGTTTCGGGCGATGCGGGCCGTTCTGCACAGCGTCGGGCGGGCACGAAGAAGGGGCCCGGACCGCGGTCCGAGCCCCTTCCGGTTCCGCTCAGGCGGACGACGCCCCGGTCAGGCGGCGACCATCCCGTGCGGGTCGAGCACGTACTTCGTCGCGGCCCCGGCGTCGAATTCCTCGTAGCCGCGGGGTGCGTCCTCGAGGCTGATCGGCTTCGCGTTGACGGCCTTGGCGATCTGCACGCGGTCGTGCAGGATCGCCATCATCAGGCCGCGGTGGTACTTCATCACCGGGCATTGACCGGTGGTGAAGGACAGCGACTTCGCCCAGCCTGTACCGAGGCTGATCGACAGCGATCCGACCTTCGCGGCCTCGTCGATGCCTCCCGGGTCTCCCGTGACGTACAGGCCCGGGATGCCCAGGGCGCCGCCGGCCGTCGTGACCTGCATCAGCGAGTTCAGCACCGTCGCCGGCGCCTCCGTCGCCGCACCGCTTCCGTGGCCGCGGGCCTCGAAGCCGACGGCGTCCACACCGCAGTCGACCTCCGGCACACCGAGCAGCTGCTCGATCTGATCCCGGGGGTCACCCTTGGAGACGTCGACCGTCTCGCAGCCGAAGCTCCGCGCCTGGGCGAGCCGGTCCTCGTTGAGGTCGCCCACGATGACGACGGCGGCACCCAGCAGCTGCGCCGAGGCTGCGGCGGCGAGGCCCACGGGGCCGGCGCCGGCGATGTAGACCGTCGATCCCACACCCACGCCCGCCGAGACGGCGCCGTGGTAGCCGGTGGGGAAGATGTCCGACAGCATCGTCAGGTCGAGGATCTTCTCCATGGCCTGATCGCGGTCCGGGAACTTCAGGAGGTTCCAGTCCGCATAGGGGACCAGGACGTACTCGGCCTGGCCGCCCACCCAGCCGCCCATGTCCACGTAGCCGTAGGCGGCTCCGGGGCGGGCGGGATTGACGTTCAGGCAGATGCCGGTCTTGCGTTCCTTGCAGTTCCTGCATCGCCCGCACGCGATGTTGAAGGGGACGGAGCAGATGTCCCCCTTCTTGATGAATTCGACGTCGCGCCCCACCTCGACGACCTCACCGGTGATCTCGTGCCCCAGCACGAGGTCCGCCGGTGCCGTCGTGCGCCCGCGGACCATGTGCTGGTCCGAGCCGCAGATGTTGGTGGTGACGGTCTTGAGGATCACGCCGTGGTGGAGGGCCCGGCCCACGTTGGCCGGGTTCACCCCCGGCCCGTCCTTCAGCTCGAATGTGGGGTAGTCGGTGTCGATGACCTCGACCTTCCCCGGTCCCTTGTACGCAACAGCCCTGTTACCGCTCATGGAACTTTCCTCTCATGACACATCGGTCGCACCGGTTGGAATCGGCGCGTGATTCGACGGACAGAACGCGCACGCAGGCGTCGCTCGACCGCCGGTAGCGCCGAACGTACACCGCGAAGGGTCGCATGGACGTTGCATGCCCGACAGCGGGTGCGCCGGCCTTGCTTGTGCCGCCGGGCGCCGTGGGGGAGTGTGGGGCGATGACTGACACCGTCCTGATCACCGGCGCCACTTCGGGGATCGGCGCCGAGTTCGCACGCCAGTTCGCCGCACGAGGATGCGACCTGGTGCTGGTCGCCCGGTCCGAGGTCCGCCTCGAGGAGGCGGCCGCCGCGTATCGTGCGCAGGGCGTCGGGGTCGAGCTGATCGTCGCGGACCTGCTCGACGACGACGGGCTCGCCCGCGTGCTGGACCGCCTGCATGCTGCGGGGGCCGGCCGCGGTGCCGTGACGGTGCTCGTCAACAATGCCGGATACGGTCTGGTGAAGCCGTTCGCGGACAACACGCTCGACGACGAGATCCGTCACCTGAGGATCCACGTCGAGGTGCCCCTGGCGCTCGCCCACGCGGCCCTCCGGTCGATGCGGTCCCGAGGGGCCGGCACGATCATCACCGTGGCGAGCGTCGCCGGATTCGTACCGCGGGGTACCTACGGCGCCGCGAAGGCCGCCATGATCAGCTTCAGCCGCTGGGCGAATCTCACCTACGGGGGCGAGGGGATCAGGGTCACCGCTGTCTGTCCCGGTTTCGTGCGGACCGAGTTCCACCAGCGGATGGGGGTGGAGACATCGTCCGTCCCCGCGGGCCTGTGGCTCGATGCGGGGCCCGTGGTGCGGGACGCCCTGCGAGACACGGCGGCCGGCAGGGCCGTCTCCATCCCCAGTGTCCGCTACAAGGTCCTCGTGGGGCTGGCGTGGCTCGCGCCGCCGTCCCTCGTGGCCCGACTCGCGGCGCGGGGCCGCTGAGCGGGGTCCCTAGGCGGGGTCAGCGACCCGCGGCTCCGCCGTCCCAGGTGTCGTGCTCGAACACGGCGTCCTCGGGGTGGCGGGTGCGGTCGGCGCCGTCCGGCCCGTCCGCACCGTCGTCCCCGTCGAACGCCGCGGGCACGGCGCCGGCCTCATGGGTCCCCTGCTCGTCCCGGATGCTCGCGGCGTGGTGGCCCGCTGCTCCGGGGGACGGTTCGAGGACCTCCTCGCGCCGGTCGGGGGCGGGGCGGCCGTCGGGGGTTCCTGCACTGCTCGACTCGGTCATGATGCTCCTTCTACCTGCGCGTCCTGCGCGGGCGTCGGTCGTGGGGCCGCCGGATCCCCGGTCACGAGCACCCGGCAGCCCCGTGTCAGAGGCGGTAAGTATGCTTATGATAGGGGATCACAGGTTGCTGGAGTTGCCCCTTACAAGGAGGTAAGACGATGGCTGGATACTTCAAACTGGTGGACGCGCACGACGACGGATTCCGGGTGAAACTGACTGCTCCGGATGGAACGCTCGTCGCGGTGTCGGCCTACTACGCCACCAAGGAGGAAGCGGTCGCGGGGATCGAACTGATCCGCGAGATCGCCGGTACCGGGCCGGTGGTGGACCACAGTCGCGTGGAGTCCTCGGAGGAGGCGGCGTTCCTGTTCGGTCTGCGGACCGGGCAGGAGGGCGAGGGCACCCTCCGTTCCAGGCACTGAGTCCTGTACCCGGGGATCGGAGAGCGGCCGGGGACACGGTGTACGACTGTATACAGTGTCCCCGTTCGTGGAATAGGATGGGACTATTCCACAACCTCTCTGAAGGGAGCCGACGTCATGACGACTGCGGACTCATTCGGCGCGAAGGGCGTTCTCGACGTCGCAGGCGCCAACTACGAAATTTTCCGGCTCAGCGCGGTCGACGGCGCCGAGAACCTTCCGTTCAGCCTCAAGGTCCTGCTGGAGAACCTGCTCCGCACCGAGGACGGTGCGAACATCACCGCAGACCACGTCCGCGCCCTCGCGCAGTGGGATGCGGCGGCGGAGCCGAGCACCGAGATCCAGTTCACCCCGGCGCGCGTGATCATGCAGGACTTCACCGGCGTGCCCTGCGTCGTCGACCTCGCAACGATGCGTGAGGCCGTCGCGGACCTCGGCGGGGATCCCAAGCGCGTCAACCCGCTCGCACCCGCCGAGATGGTCATCGACCACTCCGTCCAGATCGACGTGTTCGGCAACGCCGGCGCCCTCGAGCGCAACATGGAGATCGAGTACCAGCGCAACGGTGAGCGCTACCAGTTCCTCCGCTGGGGCCAGACCGCGTTCGACGACTTCAAGGTCGTCCCGCCGGGCATGGGCATCGTGCACCAGGTCAACCTGGAGTACCTCGCCCGCACCGTCATGACCCGCGAGGTCGACGGCGTGCTCCGCGCGTACCCCGACACGTGCGTCGGCACCGACTCGCACACCACCATGGTCAACGGCCTCGGCGTGCTCGGCTGGGGCGTCGGCGGCATCGAGGCGGAGGCGGCCATGCTCGGCCAGCCCGTCTCCATGCTCATCCCGCGCGTCGTCGGCTTCAAGCTCACCGGTGAGATCCCCGCCGGCGCGACCGCCACCGACGTCGTCCTCACCATCACGCAGATGCTGCGCAAGCACGGCGTGGTCGGCAAGTTCGTCGAGTTCTACGGGGAGGGCGTCGCCTCGGTGCCGCTCGCCAACCGCGCGACCATCGGCAACATGAGCCCCGAATTCGGGTCCACCGCCGCGATGTTCCCGATCGACGACGTCACGCTCGACTACCTGCGCCTGACCGGCCGGCCGGCCGAGAACGTGGCACTCGTCGAGGCCTACGCCAAGGAACAGGGTCTCTGGCACGACCCCTCCCGCGAGATCCGCTTCTCCGAATACCTGGAGCTGGACCTGTCCACGGTCGTCCCGTCGATCGCCGGGCCCAAGCGCCCGCAGGACCGCGTGGAGCTCAGCAGGTCCAAGGCCCAGTTCCGCGAGGACCTGCGCAACTACTCGAACGACCCGGAGCTGACCTTCGCCCCCGGCGGCACCGTGGACGAGTCCTCGCAGGAGAGCTTCCCCGCCTCCGACGCGCCGAGCTTCAGCCCCGGCGCGACGTCGACGGTCACGGACGAGAACGCGGAACCCCGCGAGACGGTCGGCGCCGAGGCGAACGGCTCCACCCGTCCGTCGAAGAAGGTCGCCGTGACCATGAAGGACGGCCGCGAGTTCGAGCTGGACCACGGCGCCGTCAGCATCGCGTCGATCACCTCCTGCACCAACACGTCCAACCCGTCGGTCATGCTCGCCGCAGCGGTCCTGGCGCGCAACGCCGTCGAGAAGGGCCTCGTGTCCAAGCCGTGGGTCAAGACCTCCGTGGCCCCGGGCTCCAAGGTCGTCACCGACTACTACGAGAAGTCGGGCCTCATCCCGTACCTGGAGAAGCTCGGCTTCTTCACGGTCGGCTACGGCTGCGCCACCTGCATCGGCAACTCCGGGCCGCTGGAGGAGGAGATCTCCCAGGCCATCCAGGACAACGACCTCGCCGTCACCGCCGTCCTGTCCGGCAACCGCAACTTCGAGGGCCGCATCAACCCGGACGTGAAGATGAACTACCTGGCGTCCCCGCCCCTGGTGGTCGCCTACGCCCTGGCCGGCACCATGGACTTCGACTTCGACAACGAGCCGCTGGGCCAGGACGAGGCCGGCAACGACGTCTTCCTGAAGGACATCTGGCCGAACCCGGTCGAGGTCCAGGAGGTCATCGACTCCTCGATCGACGAGGAGATGTTCGCCTCGAGCTACAGGACGATCTTCGAGGGCGACGAGCGCTGGAAGTCCCTGCCGACGCCCGACGGCGACACCTTCGCCTGGGATCCGGAGTCCACCTACGTGCGGAAGCCGCCATACTTCGAGGGCATGCAGCGCGAGACGAGCCCGGTCGAGGACATCGCCGGCGCCCGCGTGCTGCTGAAGCTCGGCGACTCGGTCACCACCGACCACATCTCGCCCGCAGGCTCCTTCAAGTCGGACACCCCGGCCGGCCGGTACCTCACCGAGAAGGGCGTGGAGCGCAAGGACTTCAACTCCTATGGCTCGCGTCGAGGCAACCACGAGGTCATGATCCGCGGCACCTTCGCGAACATCCGCATCAAGAACCAGCTGCTCGACGGCGTCGAGGGCGGGTTCACGAAGGACTTCTCGCAGCCGGACGCGCCGCAGGCCGCCGTCTACGACGCTGCCGAGAACTACCGCGCGGCGGGCACGCCGCTCGTGGTCCTCGCCGGCAAGGAGTACGGTTCCGGGTCCTCGCGTGACTGGGCCGCCAAGGGCACCGCGCTGCTGGGTGTGAAGGCCGTCGTCGCCGAGAGCTACGAGCGCATCCACCGCTCGAACCTCATCGGGATGGGCGTCCTTCCCCTGCAGTACCCCGAGGGCCAGAACGCGGAGAGCCTGGGCCTGACCGGCACGGAGACCTTCGCGGTCAGCGGCGTCACCGAGCTCAACGAGGGCCGCACCCCCCGGACGGTGAAGGTCAGCGCCACCCCGGCCGACGGCGGAGCGCCGATCGAGTTCGATGCCGTCCTGCGCATCGACACTCCCGGTGAAGCGGACTACTACCGCAACGGCGGCATCCTGCAGTACGTGCTGCGCCAGCTCGCGGGCTGACGCCGGCAGGTCCGGGCCGGGAGCTTCCTCCCGGCCCGGACCGTCCCCGGGGCGGCCGCCCCGACCATCCGAACCACGAGACCTCCGAGGAGGGCGCCATGGCCGAGTCCGCGGAACTGTCGGCGCGCGTGGACGGGGACGCGATCTTCCGTGTCCTTCGCAGCGAGATCCTCGCCGGGGTGCACCCGCCCGGCACGGCGCTGCGGGAAGTGGTCATCTCCGAGCGGTTCGGGGTGTCGCGGACCCCCGTGCGCGAGGCGCTCAGCCGGCTGCAGCACGAGCGGCTGCTCGAGCGTGCCGCCCGCGGCCTGCAGGTCCCGCAGATCGACCCGCAGGAGGTCATCCAGATCTACGACCTCCGGGTGATGCTCGAGGAGGAGGCCGCCGGGCAGGCCGCCCTCAACCGCGGGACAGCGGACATCATGCGCCTCGAGGCGCTGCTGGAACGCGACCGCGCCGTCGTCGACCCCGACGACACCACCAAGGTCACGCACAACCTCGAGTTCCACACCTCGCTGTGGGCTGCCGCGCGCAATCCCATCCTCATGGACCTGCTGCAGCGGCTCTCGACGCACCTCATCCACACCCCGCGCTCCACGCTGTCGGTGGGGAACCGCTGGCAGGAGGTGCTCCTCGAGCACGAGGCGCTGATCAGCGCCATCACCGAGCGGCGCAGCGACGACGCCCGGGCGATCGCCCGCCGCCACATGGAGACGGCCCGCACCATCCGCCTGCAGCTGCTGCGCACCACGGCCGCGGACTGACGGTGGCCTCCGAGAGCGGTCAGCACCGCCTCCTGCTCGACGCCGACACGGGCATCGACGACGCCGTCGCGCTCCTCTACCTCCTGGGGACGCCGGGCGTGACGCTGGAAGCCGTCACCTGCACCGCGGGCAACGTCGGCGCCCGCCAGGTCGCGGCGAACAACCTCGCCCTGCTCGAGCTCTGCGGCCGGACCGGCGTGGAGGTCGCCATCGGCAGCGAGGTGCCGCTGGAGATCCCCCTGGTCACCACCGAGGAGACGCACGGCGACCAGGGCATCGGCTACGCCGTCCTGCCGCCACCGCGCGGAAACGTGTCGGAACGCCACGCCGTCGACGTCTGGGTCGAGGCCGTCCGGAACCATCCAGGGCAGGTCACCGGACTCGTCACGGGTCCGCTCACCAACCTGGCGCTCGCGATCCGCGCCGAGCCGCGGCTGCCGATGCTCCTGAAGGGCCTCGTCATCATGGGCGGGGCGTTCAACTATCCGGGGAACACGACGCCGGTCGCCGAATGGAACACGCACGTGGACCCGCACGCGGCGAAGGAGGTCTACGCGGCCTACGAGGGCCTGCCGTTCGAGAAGCTGCCCATCGTGTGCGCACTGGAGACGACGGAGCGGATCGAGTGCACGCCGGCGCACGTCGACGCGGTGTCCCGGGCGGCCGGAGCCGGGCCGGAGGTGCTCGATCCGGGCGAGGACGAGGGGACGCGCAGCCGCAGCGGCAACGCCGTCGTCGCCTGTGTGTCCGACGCCCTCCGGTTCTACATGGAGTTCCACCGCCTCTACGACCAGGGGTACGTGGCACACCTCCACGACCTGTTCGCGGCGATGGTCGCCACGGGGGAGGCCGGTTTCGAGGAACGCCCGGCGACGGTGGACGTCGAGACCGGGTCCCCGCTGACCTTCGGGCAGACGGTCGCCGACGTCGCCGGGATGTGGAGGCGTGCGCCGAACGCCCGGATCGTCACGGGCAACGACCCCGCGGCGGTGTTCGGACTGATGGTGCGCAGGCTGTCCGACGTCGCACGCCGGCACGGCTGAGGCGGCCCTGCCCCGAAGCGGACCGCCGTCGTCGCCCCACCGACTCGGCCGACCGCCACCGTCCCGACAGCCGGGCGGACCGCCGCGGCGGCGGTGCAGACCCGTGGGGGCGTTCCCCCGGGTTTGGCCGCCCGCCGCGGCGGTGCAGCCCCCCGGTACACTGGGTGCTGCCACGCACTGCTGCGCGGCCGGCGCCGAGGTGACATGAGGTGCGTCCTCATCCCTTCATCGCGCCCAAGGAATATCGTGAGTTCATCCCTGACCCTGGCCTCCGGCCCCGCCGCCGAACGGCCGCGACGCCTTCTCATCGTCCTGGGGGCTGCGCTCATCGCCGCCACGTACTTGTTCCTCGTCGTGGTCCAGCCGGCCGAGATCGCCGGCGGCATGGGCAGCACGGCCTCGCTCGTCTCGCTGTTCGGCTTCCTCGGGGGTGGAGCACTCCTGGTCGGCGGGATCCTGCCGATGCTCAGCACGAGTTCGCTGGTGATCATGCCGCTGGGCATCGCCCTGAACATCGCGGTCGGCCAGATCGCCGGGTCCCTGGGCCTGCAGATCTACCTCGACGCCATCGGCACCGTCCTCGTCGCCGTCCTGGCCGGCCCCGCCGCCGGTGCCGCGACGGGTGCGATCAGCAATGCCATCTGGGGTCTCTTCAACCCGTTCGCACTGCCCTTCGCGGCGGGTGCCGCCCTCATCGGGCTGCTCGCGGGCCTGGCCGCGCGCTACGGCGCCTTCCGCCGCGTGTACCTCGTGCCTGTGGCCGGGCTCGTCGTCGGTGCGGTCGGAGGGCTCGTCGCGGCGCCGGTGGCGGTCTTCATGTTCGGTGCCGCGGGGACGTTCGGGACCAACGCGATCATCGCCGTGTTCCGCTCCATGGGGGACAAGCTGCTGGTCGCGGCGACCAAGCAGGGCCTGCTGTCCGATTCCCTCGACAAGATCGTGGTGTTCGTCGTCGTGGCCCTGATCGTCTACGCGCTGCCGCAACGCGCCGTCCGCCAGTTCCCGTTCGCCCGCACGTACCGGGTCCTCGGTGACCGGGCGGGCAACGTCGGCGCCCGGACCGACGCCGTCACGGACGGCGACGCCGGCACCGGTACCACCGGCAGCGCCGCCGGAGCAGCGCCCGCGCCCGCCCGCGGGAACGACGACGGCGTCGTCTGAGCCATGCCCCGCCGCAGGATCTACAACCCCCTGACCGAGTTGCTCGCCGCGGTCCTGCTGGTGGTGCTCGTCCTCGTGGTGAACCGCTGGGAGTTCTCCCTCGCTGTGCTGGTCCTCGTGGTGCTCCTGTCCGGCCGGCCCCGGCAGATCGGCCTCGCGGTCGCCCTGGTCGCGGGGCCCCTGCTCGTCTCCTCCCTGCTGCTCCACGGGCTCTTCTTCCCCGAGGGCACCACCGTCCTCGCCGACCTCGGCGTCGCCCGGGTGACCGCCGAGGGACTGACCTTCGCCGCCGTCATGGGCCTCCGCATGACCGTGTTCACAGCGGCACTGCTCACGGCGGCGATGACGCTGGACATCCCCGACCTCCTGGCCACCATGACCCACCGCGGCTGGAACCGGAAACTCGTCTTCGTCGTCGGCTCCGCCGTCGGGCTCATCCCGCACGTCGCGCAGCGCGCACGCCGCATCACCCGCGCCCAGCAGGCTCGCGGCCTCGTCGTGGGGCGCGGACCGCTCTCCCGGGGGCGGGCCCTGCTGACCGTGCTCACGCCCCTCGTCATCGGGCTGCTCGTGGACGCCTCCGAGCGCACCCGCATGCTCGAGGCGCGCGGCTTCTCGTCGCCCGGTCCGCGCACGAGCTACCTGCCGGACTCGGACACCGCCCGCCAGCGCGTGGCACGACGCGCGATGGTCGCCGTCGTCGGGGCGTTCTCCGCCGCCTGGCTTCTGACGGCGACGGCATGATCGCCCTCGACGCCACGGGCTTCACCTACGACGGCGGCGCACCGGTGCTCGCCGGCGTCGCCCTCACCGTGCGGGCGGGGGAGCACGTGGTGGTCGCGGGGGCCTCCGGGTCCGGCAAGACGACGCTCGCCCGGCTGCTCGCGGGCATGACCGGGGTGGAGGCGGGGGCCACGTTCACCGGAGCGCTCACGCTCGACGCCGAGACGGTGCGCTTCCGCGGGACGCCGGGCGACCCGCGGATCGATCCCGCCCGGTGGAGCGCCCGGGTGGCGTACGTCGCCCAGGGCGCCTGGGGCCAGCTGTCCATGATGTCCTCCACCGTGGGGGAGGAGATCGCCTTCGGCCCCGCCAACCGCGGCATGCCCGCCCGGGAGCTGCGGCGGGCCGTCGACGACGTCGCGGCCGCCCTCCGGCTGACACCGCTGCTGGAGCGTGATCCCCGCAGGCTCTCCGGCGGGCAGCTGCAGCGCACCATCATCGCCGCCGCCGTGGTGCAGCGGCCCGCCGTCCTCGTCCTCGACGAGCCGTACCAGGGGCTCGACGACGACGCGGCGCAGGACGTCGCCGGGACGCTGGAGGCGCTCCGGCGGACCGGCACCGGGGTGGTGGTCTGTGCGCCCGTGCTGCCGCGTCATGCCCCGCGCGGTACGCGCGTCCTGGCGCTCGACGGCGGCCGACCCGTGTTCGACGGGTTGCTCACCGAGGCGCACCGGGCCGGGTTGCGGCGCTTCGGCATCGGCACGGAGGGGGACCCGCTCCGGCCGGAGGGCGGCGCCGTCCCGTATCCCGTCGATCCCGCGGCCCCCGAGCTCGTCGCGGTGCACGGCCTCGGCTTCCGCTACCCGCGGGAGCCCGGCTCGGCGCTGCCGCCGGCGGGACTCACCGGCGTGGACCTGTCCGTCCGGGCGGGGGAGGTGGTCGCCCTCCGCGGACCCAACGGGTCCGGCAAGTCGACCCTGCTGCAGCACCTGAACGGGTTGTCGCGCGCGGAGCGGGGCACGGTCACCTCGGGCGGGGTGCGGGTCGGCCGCCAGCCCACGGGCGCCCTCGCTGCCACCGTGGGGTACCTCTTCCAAGACACGGACCAGCAGCTCTTCGAACGGACCGTCCTGCGCGAGGTCTCCTACGGTCCGCGCGTCGCCGGGCTGCGGAAGGGCGACGCCGTCCGGCGGGCCGTGGCCGCCCTCGACGCGCTGGGACTCGCGGACCTCGCGGAGGCGCACCCGTACGAGCTGGGCTTCGTGCAGCGGCGCATGGTGGCGCTGGCCTCCCTCCTCGCCACGGGCCCGGCGGTCTGGGCGCTCGACGAACCCACCGCCGGCCTCGACGAACCGGCCCGGACCCTGCTGGGCGGCGTCGTCTCCCGCCATGCCCGGGGCGGAGGCTGTGTGGTGCTGGCCACGCACGACGCAGGATTCGCCGACGCCGTCGCGCACCGGAGCGTCTGGCTCGACGACGGCCGAATCCGTTCGGAGGGTGCAACACCGCGCTGAGCAGCCTCCGCCGGACCGCGACAGCCCCTAGGGTGAACCCATGGACCTATTGCGCGAGAGGCACCGGACGATCGAGGCGGAGGGCGCCGACCTCGCCGTGTTCGAGTACGGCCTCGATCCGGACCCGGCGAGGCCGACGATCGTCTTCCTGCACGGCTATCCCGACGACCATCGCGTCTTCCACCCGGTCCTCCGGGAGCTCGCCCCGACGCACCACCTGGTCGCGTTCGACACCCGGAACGCCGGCCGGTCCCGCGCCCACGAAGGCTCCGGGTTCACCCTGGCCGAACTCGTCGATGACCTCTTCGCCGTCCTCGACGCCGTGGACACGCCGGGCAGGGTGCGCCTGGTGGGTCACGACTGGGGCTCGATCCAGGGGTGGGCCGCGGTGCAGGACGAGCGCGCGCAGGGGCTGATCCTCGACTACACGAGCATCTCCGGACCCGATCTGCGGCACTTCTCCCGGTGGCTGCGTGGGCGTCTCAGGAACCCCCGGCTGGTGCCGCAGGGCGTGGGACAGGTGCTGCGCAGTTGGTACGTCGGTTTCTTCCGGCTCCCCGTCCTGCCCGAAGCGCTCTGGAGGTACGGGCTGACCCGGCAGTACGAGCTGACGGCGCGACGCAACGTGGGGTCGGACCCGGTGCGGGGCCTGGCGCTCTACCGCACCAACATGTCCGCCGGGGTGAAGCCGCCGCGGCGGCGTCCCGTCACGATCCCCGTCCACGTGATCGTCCCGCTGAAGGATCCCTTCCTCTCGCCGCACCTCGTGGACGGGCTCGAGGCCTGGGTGTCGGACCTGACCGTCACCACCGTCCCGGGCGGGCACTGGTGGGTCGCGGCCCGGCCCCGTGCCTTCGCCGAGCTGCTCGACCCCTCCCTGCGGGACCGGGACGGGCGCGGCTGACCTCTGGTCCGGCTCGGGCTGCTCCGGCCGCTCCGGCTCGGTCGAGGGTTCGTCGTGCAGGTGTGGTGGGTGTCGTCGTCGTGCACCCGCCACGCGTGCGCACTCGGGCGGGGTGCGCGGAAGTGTGCGGGACCTACGCGTCCAGTAGTCCCCGGATGTCGTCCGCGGTCAGCGCGGAGGAGAAGACGGCGTCGTCGTCCATGACGGACGTGAACAGCTTGGCCTTCTTCTCCTTGAGCTTCATGACCTTCTCCTCGATGGTCCCCTTGGACACCATGCGGTAGACCATGACGTTCTTCGTCTGGCCGATACGGTGGGTGCGGTCCACGGCCTGGGCCTCGGAGGCCGGGTTCCACCACGGGTCCAGCAGGAAGCAGTAGTCCGCCTCGGTCAGGTTCAGGCCGAACCCGCCCGCCTTGAGGCTGATGAGGAACACCGGGGCCTTGCCGTCCTTGAACGAGTCGATGACCTCGCCGCGGCTCCGCGTGGATCCGTCCAGGTAGGCGTACTCGACGCCCCGGGCGTCCAGCTGCTCGGCGGCCTTCTTGAGGTAGGACGTGAACTGGCTGAAGACGAGCGCCCGGTGCCCTTCCGCGAGGACGTCCTCGAGATTCTCGAACAGGACGTCGAGCTTCGCGGACGGGATGCCCTCGTGCGCGGGGTCCACGAGCGAGGCGTCGAGGCTGAGCATGCGCAGCAGCGTCAGGGACCGGAACACGATCATGCGGTTGCGGTTCATGTCCTCGATCAGGCCGAGGAGCTTCTGGCGCTCGCGCTGCAGGTACGTCTCGTAGATGTGCCGGTGCTCGGGGTGGAGCTCCACCTCGAGGACCTGCTCCTGCTTCGGCGGGAGATCGGAGGCGACGGCCTCCTTCGTGCGGCGCATCATCAGCGGTCGGATGCGCTTGCGGAGCCGCACGAGCGGACGGTCGTCGCCGATCTTCTCGATCGGCGTGCGGTAGTCCTCGGTGAACTTGCGGGCGGAGGGGAACAGGCCCGGGGCCACGATGTTGAACAGCGACCACAGCTCCATGAGGTTGTTCTCCATGGGCGTGCCGGTGATCGCGAGCTTGAAGGGCGCGTCGAAGTCCTTCGCCGCCTGGTGCACCTTCGAGGCGCGGTTCTTCACGAACTGCGCCTCGTCCAGCACGAGGCCGGACCAGGCGAGGTCCTGGTAGGCCGGGAAGTCGAGCCGGAACAGCGTGTAGGAGGTGATGACGACGTCGGCGTCACCCACCTGTTCGTGGATCGGGACGCCGGAGGCGCCCTGCGTGTCGGTGACCGCGACGACCTTGAGGCTCGGTGCGAAGCGTCGCGCCTCGTTTGACCAGTTGGGCACCACGGAGGTGGGGGCGACGACAATGAACGGTGCGTCGAGCCCCGCCGTCTCCTTCGCGTGGATCATGAGGGCCAGGGCCTGCAGCGTCTTGCCGAGCCCCATGTCGTCGGCGAGCACACCGCCGAGGCGGTGCCGCCAGAGGAACGCGAGCCAGCTGAAGCCCTCCGCCTGGTACGGGCGCATCTCGGCGGTCAGGCCCGACGGCGCGGGGGTCGCCGCGACGTCCTGGAGCTCGAGCAGTCCGCTCACGGCCTCGCGCCAGGACTGCGCCTGCTCCGTCTCCTCGGCGAGCTCCTCGAGTTCCGCCCACAGCCCGGCCTGGTAGCGGCTGATCTGCAGTCCCGACTCGGGGTCCCACTCGCTCAGGGCCCGGGCTTCCTCGATGAGCTCGCGGAGCTGCTCGAAGACGGGCTGGTCGAGGGAGAGGTAGCTGTTGTCGACCAGCTTCAGCTTCTTCTGGCCCTGGGCCAGCGCACGGAAGACGGAGTCGAAGGGGATGGTGCGCCCGCTGACGGTGACCATGACGCCGAGGTCGAACCAGTCGCGGTCGTCGGTGTCCACGGTGCTGATCCGCAGCGTGGGGGTCTCGGTCAGTTCCCGGTACTCGGGCTTCTCGCCGACCACCTCGACGCTGACGCCGTCCAGCTCCTGCAACTGCGGCAGGATGTCCTCCGCGAACTCGACGGCCTGCATGTCCTCGAGCCGCAGCGCCCGGATCGGCAGCGTTCCGAGGGCCGGGCGGACGGCGGCCGCGAGGGCGTCCTCGACGTCGGTCTCGCGGTAGCCGTCGTCGCTGCCGGGACCTCCACGGCGGAAGGGCCGACGCTGCACGGCGTCGCCGAGGACGTAGTCGAAGTGCCAGTCGAGGGCCACCGACCCGTCCGCGCCGTAGGCGGTGGTGAGGACGAGCACCGGGGGCTGGATCTCGGGGAGCTCGACGCTGCCGTCGCTGCTGTCCACATGGATGGTCTGCCGCAGCTTCGGGTAGTAGTCCTGCAGGAAGAGGGATTTCTCCTCCTCGGGGACGACGACGGCGTGCCCGCGCTGGAGGAGCTCGATGTCCTTCGACGTCAGCCTGCGCGAGGTCGGCGCGAGGGTGATGGTGTCGTCGGGGGCGACCGTGTAGATGCCGTGCGTGCTGATGACGTGGGCCGTCTCGGACGGGTGGGGCCGGCCGTCGACGTCGAGGGCGGGCGACAGGCGCAGCGAGCCGTCCTCCGTCCCGGTCGCATCGAGCTTCAGCGTCGCGCGGGCCGCGAGGTCGATGGTGACCGACTTCTTCGACCCCACGAAGGCGATACCGAGACGCTGCGCCTCCTCCAGCAGCTGCCAGAGCAGCGGGTTGCTGAAGTCGTCGAGGTACAGCCAGGAGTCGTTGTTGCCGAAGTAGTTGACGCCGGTGCCGCGGTGCAGCGCGGGGAACTGCGAGAACCACCGGTGCTGGTCCGGGTCCAGCGTCAGCCCGTAGGTCTGGTAGCTGATGCTGCCCCAGGACAGGTTGTTCTTGATCCACTTGCCCTTGCCGTTCTGGCTGACGGGCCGCACCCCGAGGCGGGTGTTCAGTGTGCGCTGGCCCTGGCGCTCGGCGGCGGATCCCCACCGCTGCACGGCGACCTCGGGGGTGCGCAGCTCGAACTGCAGGCCGAGGGGTGTCCGCGGGGCCGGCGGGGAGTCGACGGCGGCGTCGGCCTCCAGGAGGTCCGTGAGGGACGCCTGCCAGCCCTCCGGGACCGACGCGCGCGGAGCGGGCCGGGCGCCGAGCTCGCGTTCGTGCTGGGCCAGCAGATTCTCGGTGTTGCTCTGCAGGGCCGTGGCCGCCACGTGCTTGCAGTCCGCGCCGACGGGGCAGCTGCAGAAGTTCTCGAGGGGGCGGAACCGGCCGTCGCCCTTGAGGCCGAGCCGCAGCTTGGTCCGGTAGTCGTTGGGCGCGGTCCCGCGGACCTTCCCGGTCAGCAGCCTGGACTCGGCGTCCCACGCGAGGGAGCTCACCGCGCCGTCCTTGGCGTAGGTCTGCCCGCGCTGGAACGCAGCACCGCCCACGATCCGGATGATGTCCGTGACATCGACCATGGGGTGGGTGGAAATGGGCATAATTCCATGCTCTCATGCGGCGGTGACGCTCTCCCCGCCGCACGCTGCGTTTCGCCCAGAGGCGCGGGCGCGGCGACGTCCGCCCAGAAGCGACCAGAAGCGACCCGAAGCGACCCGAGGCGGCGGCGTCCGCCCAGAAGCGACCGGTGAGTCTACCCCGTGCCGAGGCGGAGGTCTGACCGGGCAGCGGCGCTCCTCGGGCCCATCGGCCTGCCCTATCCTTGGCTCGGGGCTGATCGTCAGGTTGCAGGGAAACGGAAGAGGTTGCACGTGTTCGAGGCTCCGAGTGTCATCTATGCGGCGGCCGGGCTCGCCGTGTTCGCGGCAGCCCTCCTGCCCCGCCTGCTCATGCGCGCCCCGGTGTCGATGCCCATGGTCTTCCTTGCCGCCGGCATCCTCATCTTCACGTTCGCGGGGGACCTCCCGGACCCGGACCCCATCAAGTACAGCGATGTGACCATCCACCTCAGCGAGGTCTGCGTCATCGTCTCGCTCATGGGTGCCGGGCTGGCCCTGGACCGCAAGCTCGGATGGCGCCGGTGGTCCACCACCTGGCGCCTCCTCGGCATCGCGATGCCGCTGTGCATCCTCGGCCTCACCCTCATGGGCATGTGGGTCCTCGGGCTGGGCATCGCGTCCGCCCTGCTGATCGCCGCAGCCCTCGCACCGACCGATCCCGTCCTGGCCTCCGAGGTGCAGGTGGGCGAGCCCTCCGAGTCGGAGGAGGACCTGGACGCCGAGGACGAGGTGCGGTTCGGGCTGACCTCCGAGGCAGGTCTGAACGACGGGCTCGCCTTCCCGTTCGTCTATCTCGCCATCCTGCTCAGCACGGTGGGGCTGGCCCCGTCGGCCTGGTTCCCGGAGTGGATGCTGCTCGACGTGCTGTGGCGCATGATCATCGGCTGCGCGTTCGGCGTCGGTATGGGCTGGCTTCTCGCGCGTGTCTTCTTCCGCACACCCCTGAAGAGCGTCCGGCTCGCCAACCACTCCGAGGGCTTCGTCGCCCTGGCCGCAACCTTCCTGACCTACGGGGTGACCGAGGCGTTCGAGGGCTACGGCTTCATCGCCGTGTTCGTGTGCGCGCTGACCATCCGCGCCAGTGAGCAGACCCACGGCTACCACGGGGTGCTGCACAGCTACATCGAGCAGCTCGAACGCCTGCTGACCGTCGTCGTGCTCGTCCTGCTCGGGGGCGCCGTGGCCCGTGGCCTCTTCGAGGGCATCCGCCCGCTCGAAGTGCTGGTCGCCGCCGCGTTCATCCTCCTGGTCCGGCCGATCACCGCCTGGTTCAGCCTCGCCCGGGGGAAGACCGGCCCGTGGGAGCGCCGCACCCTCGCCTTCTTCGGCGTGCGCGGTATCGGCTCCATCTACTACCTCAGCTATGCGCTGTCGAAGGGCGAGTTCACGGCCGACGAGTCGACGCTGTGGAGGATCGGCACACTGGTGATCGTGATGTCGATCGTGGTGCACGGCATCACCGCGGCGCCGGCCATCAACGCGCTGGACCGCGCGCGGCAGCGCAAGGCCCGTGCCCGCGGCGACGAGGCGCAGGCCCCGAACACGCCCGTCTAGCGGCTGCCGGTCAGGCGCGCGGCCCCCGCTCGATCGCGGTCCGCACGGCGAGTCCGCCGAGCAGCGCCCAGAACGCCCCGCCGATGCCGAGGACCGTCAGGCCGGACGCCGCCAGGAGGAACGTCACCGCGCCGCTCATGCGCCCCGTCGCATCCCGGAAGGACGCCGTCACCGCCGTCGCCATGGTGCCGATCAGGGCGAGCCCTGCCACCGCCTCCACGAGCCCGGCCGGCGCGGCTCCCGCGAAGGCGACGAGCGCGCCCGAGCAGGCGGCGAGCACGAGGTAGGACAGACCGGCGGCGAGGGCCGCGATCCACCGACGGTCGCGGTCCTCGCCCGCGCCCTCGCCGGCGGACAGCGCGGCCGACAGGGCCGCCAGGTTGACCGCGTGGCCACCGAAGGGCGCGACGACGGCGGTGCCCGCCCCGGTGACGGCCAGGGCCGGACGCCAGGGGGTCCGGTAGCCGAAGGACGACAGCACGGCGACGCCCGGCAGGTTCTGCGACGCCATGGTGACCACGTAGAGCGGCAGGGCGATGCCGACGACGGCGGCCGGCTCGAGCGTCGGGACGGTGAAGGCCACGGACGGCACCAGGGACAACGCGTCGAGGGCGGTACCCGTGACGCCGAGGCGGACCCCGATCACCGCCAGGGCGGTGACGAGGGCCAGCGGGACCGACCACTTCGGGGCGAGGGCCGATGCGGCCAGCCAGACGAGGATCACCGGCAGCACCAGGAGCGGGATGGTGCCGATCGACTGGAAGGGTGCCAGGCACAGGGGGAGCAGCACGCCTGCGAGCATCGCCTGCGCCAGATGCTGCGGGATGCGGGCCACCAGCCGGCCGAGCCAGGGCACCGCCGCGGTCAGCACGATGAGGGCGCCGGTGACCAGGAACGCCCCCACCGCCGCGGGCCAGCCGCCGGACGGGATGGTGGCACCGGCCAGCAGCGCGGCGCCGGGCGTGGACCACGAGAGCGTGACGGGGATGCGGTACCGCAGCGACAGCAGGATGGTGCCGAGACCCACGACGACGGTCAGCGCCAGCAGTCCCGAGGTGGCCTGCTCCGGCGACGCGCCGGTGGCCCGCAGCCCGGCGAGGACGACGGCGAACGACGAGGTGAAGCCCACCAGGGCTGTGACGACGCCGGCGAGGACGGGTTCGTGCAGGCCGGGCCGGACGGAGGATCGGGAGTGCACCGCGGGGCTCCTGTCGGAGGGACGCGCCAGCGCCCGCCAGAATCGTTCTGTATATGGAACGGCCAGCGTAGGATGTAGGGATGCCTGAGGACAAGCCGGACCCTTCTGCGTCGCTGCGTACCGCCGTCGCCCGCAGGATCACGCGTCTGCGCGTGGAGCGAGGGCTCTCCCTCAGCGGCCTCGCCCGGCAGGCCGGCATCGGGAAGGGCACGCTCTCGGAACTCGAGGCGGGGACCCGCAATCCGACCCTGGAGACCCTCTACGCGCTCGCGGCGCCCCTCGGGGTGCCGCTCACCGGGCTCGTGGGCGACGAGGCGGGGCGCGGCGTCTCCGACGGCGTCGTCGACGCCCGGCTGCTCACGGTGCGGAGGCACGACGACGGCGGGACCACCGAGGTCTTCTGGCTCACCGTCGCGCCGACGGGGACACGCGTGTCACCGGCTCACGGGCCGGGGACGCTGGAGCATCTCCGCGTGGTGCGGGGCGGTGTCCGCGCGGGGGTGCTCGGCGCGGAGCAGGACGCAGGGCCCGGAGGCACGCTGTCCTGGCGCGGGGATGCGGTCCACTCCTACGCGTCGACGGACGGGGGTGCGGAGGGGGTCCTGACCATCGAGACGCCGGCGCGCTGATCCGGCGCGGATCAGGCCTTGCGCGCCCGTTCGAGCGTGCGCTGGATGGCCTCGAGCTCGTCACTGAGGCTCTGCAGGCGGGCGGAGTTCTGCTCCACCGCCAGCTCGCGGACGAGGAGGTCCTGACGTTGGCGGAGGGCAGCTTCGGAGGCGGGGAGGTCGCTGTTCGGCATGGTCCCAGCATGGCAGAGCTCCAGTCGCCGCGGCGTGAGGAGAACCACGCCGGGGATCGCCCGGGATCCGGGCCCCCGGGAAATAGATGTGCGCGGGCAACCGTTCCTCCCAGAGGTCCGCGACACACCCCGCCGTGGTTCCCGAATCGGAAGGTGCATCCATGAGTGTCCCCCTGTCCATCCTGGATCTGGCCCAGGTCGCCGAAGGCTCGACGCCGGCGGAGACCTTCACCGCGAGCGTCTCGCTCGCCCAGCACGCCGAGCGGTGGGGGTACCGCCGGATCTGGTACGCGGAGCACCACAACATGGGCAGCATCGCGTCGTCGGCCACGAGCGTGCTCATCGCCCATGTCGCCGCGCACACGTCCACCATCCGCCTGGGCTCCGGCGGGGTGATGCTGCCCAACCACTCGCCGCTCACCATCGCCGAGCAGTTCGGCACCCTCGAGAGCCTGCACCCGGGCCGGATCGATCTCGGTCTCGGCCGTGCTCCCGGCAGCGACCAGGTCACCGCGCGTGCCCTGCGCCGCGACCCGACGGCCGCCGACAGCTTCCCCCAGGACGTCCTCGAGCTGCAGGGCTACCTGACCGGCGAGAGCCGCGTGCCGGGGGTCCAGGCCACCCCGGGCAAGGGTACGAACGTGCCGCTCTACATCCTCGGGTCCTCGCTGTTCGGGGCCCGGCTCGCCGCCGCCCTCGGGCTGCCCTTCGCCTTCGCCTCGCACTTCGCCCCCCAGGCGCTGCAGGACGCCGCCGCCCTCTACCGGCGGGAGTTCAGGCCGTCCGCGCAGTCCCCGGAACCGCACTTCATCGCCGGCGTGAACGTCATTGCCGCGGACGATGCGAACGACGCCCACCACGAGTTCCACGAGGGGATGCTGCGCCGTGTGAGCCTCCTCCTGGGGCGTGGCCAGACCTTCACGCGGGAGGAGTCCGAGGCCATCCTCGCGTCGCCGAGCGGCCAGCAGATGGCCGGGATGGCGCGGTACAGCGCGGTGGGAACCCCCGACGTCGTCCGCGACTACCTGGAGCAGTTCGCCGAGCGCCACGGAGCCGACGAGCTGATCGTCGCGACCCAGGCGGAGAGCACCGCGGCCTGGCTCCACTCCTTCGAACTGCTGGCCGATGCGATGCGCCCGGTCGCCGCACGAGGGTAGCCGATCGAAGAACTTTCGCGTCCTGCTTGCCATTACCCTCCATGGTTTGGTTAAGTGGGGGTCAGTTGTAGTGTTGCGCATTTGTATTTCACGCGGTCCGGCCCTCAGGGGACGGAACGTGTCTCTGAAAAAGCGGACAAGCACGCCGCGACTGGGGCGCCCCGAAAGTCGGGGTGCGTCTGAATTTTCAGAAGGATGAAACAAAAATGGCAACAGGTACCGTGAAGTGGTTCAACGCTGAAAAGGGCTTTGGATTCATTGCTCCCGATGACGGAAGCGCAGACGTGTTCGCACACTTCTCCGCCATCAACGCGAGCGGCTACCGCTCGCTGGACGAGAACCAGAAGGTCAGCTTCGACACCGAGCAGGGTCCTCAGGCGTCGAACATCCAGCCCCTCTAAGGCTCGGATCTTCCACTAGATCTTTTCGAGGAAGCAGGTCGGACCCCGGTCCGGCCTGCTTCTTCGTTTAATCACCCGTCCCCCTCAGCCTGCGCCGGGGTCCTCGCCTCCGCAGAGCCCGATGAACGCGCCCAACTCCTCCAGGGCCGCCGGAGTGGAGGGCATGTGCTCGGTCAGTCGTGGCGACCTGACGACGACGGCGCGCCATTGCCCCCGCGAGACGGCGACGTTGACCCGGTTGCGGTTGAGCAGGAACCCGATGCCGCGCGGAGCCTCCGCCGCGGAGGACGCCGTCATGGTGACGATCACGACGACGGCCTGCTGGCCCTGGAACCGGTCCACCGTGCCCACCCTGACGTGGCCGAACCCGGCTGCCCGCAGTGCCTGCCGGGTGAGTTGCACCTGCGCGTTGTACGGGGCGACCACCAGGATGTCCTCCTGGCCGAGCGGCCGCGGGACGGCGCCCGGCTGCGGGGTCCACGGCAGACCGAGGTGGCGCCGCACCTGCGCGGCGACCTCCGCCGCCTCCTCGGCCGAGACCGTCGCGTTGCCCGCGTGGTCGACGAGAACGCAGTCGACGCCGGGCTGCTCACCCTCCAGGTGCCGCCCGCGCGCCGCTGCGGCCGGAGCGAGCCGGCCGTCGTACGCGAAGACCGACACCGCGCGGCACAGCTCCGGGTGCATGCGCCACGTATCCGCGAGGAAGTAGCCGAACCGCGCGGGCAGCGTCGCATGCCCGGCGGACAGCCACCCGAGCGCGGACTGGTCGACCGGCTCCGGGTGCGTGCCCTGGCTGACCTGGGGGAGCTGCTGCGGATCGCCCAGGAGGAGGAGCCTTCGGGCGGCACGGGCCACGGCCATCGTGTTCGCCAGAGAGAACTGTCCGGCCTCGTCGACGACCAGCAGGTCCAGGGAGCGCGCCGGGACCTTGCTCCCGGTCATCGTCCACGCCGTCCCGCCGACCAGGCACCCGTCCGCTTCGCCGAGCAGGCGCGCGACGTCGGCGTCGGACCGCTGGGTCCAGGGAGCGTCGGGTGCCTCCGTGCGTTTGGCCACCCGGTCGACGGGGACGCCGGCCTCGATGGCGCGGCACAGGAGGTTCTCGACGACGTCGTGCGACTGGGCGACCACGCCCACCTTCCACCCGAGGCGGACCAGGCGCGCGACGACGTCCGCGCCGACGTGCGTCTTGCCGGTGCCGGGCGGGCCCTGCACCGCGAGGTACGAGTCCTCGAGGAGCTGCAGGGCGGCGGTGATGGCCTCGGCGGAGCCGTCCGCGTGCGGTGGTGCAGCGGGCAGGCCGGCGCCGCCGGCGAGGCGCGGGGGGACCCGCCGGAGGAGGTCGAGCGCGGGGTCCCCGGGTACGTCCGGCAGGGCTCTGCCCACCCGGTCGGCGAGGGCGATCAGCGCGTCCTCGATCGACGTCGTCGGGAGCGGCTTGTCGGGAGCCAGGGCCAGGGGCAGCTCGGCCCGCTCCGGCGCCCCGCGGCGCAGCTTCTCCCTGATCACCAGGGTCGCGAGGCCGTCCGCGTCCTCGGACAATTCCATCACCTCGACCCCGAACCAGCCGCCGCGTCCCGCGCCAGCGCTGTCGGTACTGTCGGCGTCGGGTGGGACGGGCGCGTCGTAGATCGCGAAGCAGGCCGAGCCCTCCCGCAGATCGGAGCCCGCCGTCAGGGGACCGGTCGCCTTGAGCAGCCGCACGGGGTTCGAGCGCGGGGTCGGCCTGGCCCAGTCCTGCACCACCTCGAGGGTGCGGAACACGAGCACGTCACGCGCGGTGTCCCACGCGTCGGGTGCGGCGAGCCGGTCGAAGTGGGACCACCAGAACTGTTTCCGCTCGCGGCGGTGGTATCCGACGGCCGCCGCGACGAGGGCGATGGCCTGCTGGTCGGGATGCCTGCCCGTGCCGGCCGGCAGATCGGCGAGATGCGCCAGCAGCCGGGCCTCCTCGGGCGTGGGTCCGTAGGCGGGAGGCGCGGGATCATCGACCGGGGCGGCTGCGGAGAGGGGGCCGGCGGCGCGCGGGCCTGCCCGGTCGTCCGCCCGACCGGCGGCGTGGGGCACCGCTCCGTGCCGGGACCCGAGGGAAAGCAGCCAGTCCCGCAGCCCCAGCGTCGAGAGGCAGTCGTAGCGGTTGTAGTCGGTGATCCCGGCGAGGATCTCCGTCGCAGCGGCGTCGTCCCCCGCGTCGCGCGCGGCGCAATAGGCGGCATAGGCCACGACCGACGCCCCGGCATCGGTCACGTCCCCCCTGCGGAGGGCGCCGCCCAGGTAGAGGGGCTCGAGCTTCTTGAGGCTGTAGGAGCGTTCGGAGATGCGGAGGCTGTGGCGCACGGTGTCGTAGAGGTCCACGAGCACGCCCTCGCGGAGGAGGGTGTCCACGGCGTCCTCCCCGATGACGTGGACCAGGGACAGGCGCCGCAGGGCGCTCTTCTCGTAGGCCGCGTAGTGGTAGACATGCAGGTCGGGGTACCGCAGGCGGCGCTCCCGCACGTAGTCGAGGAACCGGACGAACGCGAGGCGCTCCTCCGCCCGGCTGTGGGCCCAGAAGGGACGGAAGGGCGGTTCGGCGTCGCCGTCCGCGGGTTGCTCGACGACGCCGAACAGGTACTCGAGGCCCCAGCTGCCGTCCCCGGGGTCCTGCCAGAGCGGGTCCCCCTCGAAGTCGAAGAAGATGTCCCCGGGGCTCGGCGCGGGCAGCGACCCCAGCGTGTGCTGCGGGAGCACGCGGTAGGACAGCGTGCGCTCGTCGCCGTCCGCGTCGCGGTAGGTGACACCGCCGTCGACGGCGCCCGCCCCGACCTGCAGGCGTGCCTGGTCCTGCAGCCTCGTCAGGGCGGGGTCCTCCGGGCGGTCGGGCAGGGCGGCGAGGCCGTCGATCGTGCTGATGCCCTGGCCCCGGAGCCGTGCCCTGCGCTCGCCGGTCATCCCGGCGACCAGCAGGAGGTCCCGCGACGCCGTGACCTGCTCGGCGCAGTACTCGCACCGCCCGCACGCCGCGACTCCGGGTGCACCCCAAGCCACGGCGTCGGGCTGCGCGCGGTGTGCGTGCACGAGTTCGAGGAAGCGGGCGCGGCGCTCGCGGAACACGGGCAGGAGGTCGGGCAGGCGGTGGACGCTGCGGCTGCGGTCGCCGAGGACGAGGGTGACCTCGTCCGCCGTCGGGATCCCCGCCGCCTGCAACTGGTCGCCGTACGCGGCGAGCTGCAGCAGGGCGCCGACCTTCGCGTGGCGGGCGAGCTTCGTGTCCCAGACGGCGTAGGCGCCGTCGTCCTGCCGCACGAGGAAGTCCGAGCGCCCGTGGAACACGCCGTCGAAGAACGCCGCCTGGAACACCACGGCTGCGCCCGAGCGCAGGGCACCGAGGGATTCGTCGTGCTTGGCCGCCAGGGTGGCGCGATCCATGGAGGTGGCCGGGTCGACGTCGTACACGCCCGTCGGGTTGCCGGGCGACCACCGCCCGTGCTCGGCGACCAGCTCGTCGAGGACCCGGTGCTCGTGCACGTCCCCGAGGGCAGCGGCGCGCTGCAGCATCAGGTCCACGGGGAAGTCCGCCCGGGGAGCACGCCCCAGCTTCTCGTCGAGGATCCGCAGGAGCCGGTACCCGCACTCGGATGCCGTGACGAGGTCCGTGGCCGAGAACACGAGGTCGGGGGAGGTCGCTTCCGTGGTGTCGGCGTCGAGCAGGAACACGGCCGCTGATCCTTTCGTCGTGCCGGCAGGGGACACCAGTCCATCACGGAACGCCGACAATCCTGTGACCGCGGTCATAGGCCGGTCCGGGCCGTCGCGACGCGAGGTCTGGGAGAATCGGAGGGACAGACCGTCGACCGACCAGGAGCACGATGAACCCCCGCACGCTTTTCCGTACCGTCGCCGTCGCCGAGGCGGTGACCTGGGCCTTCCTGCTGCTGGGCATGTTCCTCAAGTACGTCACACGGACCACGGAGGCGCTCGTTCCGCCGGCGGGAGCCGTGCACGGCTTCGTGTTCCTCTGCTTCGTGGCGACCACGGTCTTCATCTGGGTCAACCAGCGCTGGTCCGTGGCGACGGGCCTGCTGGGGATCGCCTCGGCGGTCGTCCCGTTCGCGACCATCCCCTACGAACGGTGGATCGAGCGCCGCGGACAGCTCGCCGGAGCCTGGCGCCTGGCCCCGGGTGCCGAGACGCCGCGCACGCCGGTCGAGCAGCTCCAGGCGTGGGTGCTGCGCAGTCCGCTCGTCGCGCTGCTGGTCGCCGTCGTCGGGATCTCCGTGGTGTTCAGCGTGCTGCTGATCATCGGCCCTCCCGGGTCCTCGAGCTGAGGCACGCATGACCGACCTGCGGAACACTCCGGACGACGAACGGTTCTTCCTCCACGGCGGACGCCGCTGGCGGAAGACCGACCCCTCCCTGCCGGAGGAGGTGAAGGCGCGCCTGATGTCCCACCTCGGACGCGGCCGCTCGGGTGTGCGCAACAGTGCCAAGGGCGACGACGGCGCGGCCCTGCCCCGTGCGCGGCGCACCGTCCAGCTCGCCAAGGAAGGGCTCGGCGAGCGGGGTACCCCGTGGTGGGAGCAGTCGGCGGCCGAACGCACGGCGCGCTGGACCGCAGCCCTGAAGGAGCTGGACCGCATGCACCCGAAGAAGCCCGGTGGCTCGGGGCGCCGTCCGGCGGGCGAGGCGCCCGGCGATGGGTGACCTGGTCGCGAACCCGGAGCTGCGGGCGGAGATCCTGCGGATCGCCGCGCAGCGGGGCAGCGGGAAGACACTGTGCCCCTCCGAGGCCGCGCGCAGCATCGGCGGCCAGGCGTGGCGCGACCTGATGCCCGCGGCACGCAGGATCGCCTTCGACCTGGCCGGGGAGGGTCTCGTCCACGTCACCCAGCACGGCGAGCCCGTGGCCCCGGACGCCCGCGGTCCCATCCGCGTCCGCTGGATCGACGGCCGGGCACCACGTCGTGCATCGACGACGGACGACGGCGTCCCGAGGGATGCGCCGTCGTCCGGGTGATGCCCGTGCCCCGTCCGGCGAGGCCTCAGCTGTCCGTCAGGCTGAGCCCGGCCTCCGTCCACTCCACCGGTTCGGCGTGCATGGAACGGTAGGTCACGGCGGCGTCCCAGCTGTGGAACAGGAGGTAGAGCTGACCGTCGGGAGCGGTGGCCAGGTCCTGTCCGCCCGGTCCGATGTAGCGGTCGTCGCCGAAGGTGTCCGAGGCGAGGAAGGGTTCTGGGGATTTCTCCCAGGGTCCCTCCAGTGCCGGAGCCGAGGCGTAGCCCACGTTGTAGGACTCGTCGCCGTAGTAGTTGCTGGAGTAGAGCAGAGCGTACCCGTCGTCGCGCGGCACGACGGTCGGCGCCTCGACGAGGTCGCCCTCCCATGCGAGATCCTGCTTGATGAGCTTCTGCGGTTGCCCGGCGAGGGACAGCCCGTCCGCCGAGAGCGGCGCGGTCTGGATCCAGGTGTCCTTGCCGCAGCAGTTCCCGTCGTTCTTCCACACCAGATTCAGGCCCCCGTCGGTCTCGAAGGTGCTGGCGTCGATGGCACCCCCCTCGTCCTCCGGGCAGACGAGCATCCCGTCACCCTCGACCGTGAACGGACCCGCAGGATCCGTGGCCGTGGCGACGCCGATGCACTGCACCGTCGGCGCGAAGTTCGTGGCAGTGAAGTAGAGGACGAACTGGCCCTCCGCCACCTGGGTCACCTCGGGTGCCCACGTCTTGCCCGGGATGATCCAGGAGGGGAGCTCCGGCAGCGCGTCGTCGCCGAGCTGTTCCCACTCGAGGAGGTCCGTGGACATCGCGACCTGCACGTTCCTGCGGTTCCCCTCGGTCGCGTAGGCGTAGTAGGTGTCCCCGACCTGGAGGATGTCCGGGTCGGCGAACTCCTCGTCGAGGACCCGGGTGGGGTTCTGCTCCTCCGCTGCGGGGACGGCCTCCGTTGTGTCCGCCGTCTCCGACGGCGCACAGCCGGCGGTCGCCGCGGCAAGCGCGGCGACCGCCAGTGCGCCGAGTATGCGGCCCGGGAAGGCACGGGTCACCCCTTCACCCCGGACCGCGACACGCCTTCGATGATGAAGCGCTGGAGGAAGACGAACAGCGCGAGGACCGGGACGCTGGCCACCACGGCACCGGCCATCAGGAGGTCGTAACGGACCGCGTTGGCCGACTGCAGGGTGGACAGGCCCGGCGGCAGGGTCTGGACCTCGGGCGTGAACAGGACGTAGACCGGCCACAGGAAGTCGTTCCAGTTGCCGAGGAACGCCAGCAGCGCAAGGGTTGCCATCGCCGGCTTCGCGAGCGGCAGGATGATCTTCGTGAACATCTGGAAGCGGTTCGCGCCGTCGATCCGTGCGGCTTCCTCCAGGTCGTCGGGCAGGGAGATGAAGAACTGCCGCATGAAGAACACGCCGAAGGCTGAGGCCGCCGTCGGCACGATGATCGCGACGAGCGAGTTCAGCCACCCGAGGTCGCTGACGAGCAGGTAGTTCGGGATGATGAGGATCACCGGTGGTACCAGCAGTGTCGCGACGATGACCGCGAAGACGATCTTCTTGCCGCGGAAGTTCATCCTGGCCAGCGGGTAGGCGGCCATGGAGGCCGTCACGACCACGAGCGCCGAGTGGATGATCGCGGCCAGCATGCTGTTCGCGAACCAGCGCAGGACGGGCGTGTTGGTCCCCGGCGCGAGGATCGTCTGGTACGCCTCGAGGGAGAAGGGGTTGGGGATCCACGACGGCGGAATGGACGTCGCGTCGGCACGCGTCTTGAACGAGGTGACGATCATGAAGATCACAGGGCTGATGAAGACCAGTGCCACCAGCGCCAGCAGGACGATCTTGACGAGGGTGCCTGGCTTGGGCTTCCGCGCCTGCTTCGTCGACGGCTCGCGCGTGCGGGTGGTTCGGGTCTCGACGGTCGAGCTCATCGCGCATCCTTCCGTTCGCGGAACAGCCAGAAGACCAGAAGGCTCGCGGCCATGAGGAAGACGGTCAGCACGTAGCTCATGGCGGCGGCACTGCCCATCTGGAAGTTGCGGAGGCCCGTGTCGGCGATCTGGTAGATCGCTGTGCGGGTCTCCCTGCCCGGTCCGCCCTGCGTCATGAGGTAGGACTGGCCGAACATGTTCACCGATGCGATGAGCGTCGTGAGGGTCACGAAGGACAGCACGGGACGGAGTCCGGGAATGGTGACATTGACGAACTGCTGCCAGGGACCGGCACCGTCCATCCGGGCTGCCTCGTACAGCTCGGCGGGGATGTCCTGCAGGCCGGCCAGGTAGATGACGGCGTTGAAGCCGAGGGTCCACCATACGGTCACGCCGACGAGTGCCACCCAGGCGGCCGGGGTCGAGGTGGTCCAGTTGATGTCGTTCGGCAGGCCGAGCACGCCGAGGTAGTAGTTCACGAGGCCGATGTTGTTGTCGAGCAGGTAGCGCCACATCACGGCGATGACCGCGACGCCGAGCACGTAGGGCGCGAAGTAGATCGCCCGGAAGAAGTTCCGGCCGGGGAACTTCTTCGCCATGAGCAGTGCCACGGCGAGCGGAACGGTGAGCAGAAGCGGCACGCTGAACAGGGTGAAGATGCCCGTGGCCCGCATCGACCCCCAGAAGTTGCTGAACTGCCGTGAGTCCGGGTCGAACAGCTCGGTGTAGTTGGTCAGGCCCACGAACGGCTTGAGCGGCCGCGTGTAGTCCCAGGTGTGCAGGCTGATCCAGGCGCCCAGGACGATGGGCACCAGGACGAACGCGATGAACAGGACGAGATACGGGGCCAGGAACAGCCACGGGGTGGCTGGGGCCTGCTTGCGGATCTCGCCCGACGACGACCTCCCCGACGGGCGGGGTGCCCCCTTCCGTGCGGGGGCACCCCCTTCTTGCTGCTTCAGCGTGGTCATGGTGCTTACTCTCCGAACGACGCTTTGTTCTCTTCCATGAGCGTCGAAGCATTCTCTGCTGCCTCGGTCATGGCGTCCTCGGGGGATTCCTCACCCAGGACCGCCTTGCTGACGCCGACCTCCAGGGTCTCCGTCTGGACGGCACCAATACCCGGGACCGCGGGGAGGAATCGCATGGAGTCGATGTCCTCGGCGATGACCTCCTGCGGCATGCCGTCGAGGACGCCCTCGGCGCGGACCGATTCACGGGCGGGGATCATGCCGGAACCGGCCCATTCGGCGGAGTTCTCGCTCATCCAGGCGATGAACACCTTCGCGGCGTCCGCCTTGTCCGGATCGGGCTGTGCCTGGCGCGGCAGGAAGAAGTTGTGCGAACTGGCCCAGACGGCCTCTTCGTCGAAGATCGTCGGGATGGGAGCCGCGGCGTAGGACGTGCCGGACGCCTCGAGGTCGTTGAACTGCCAGATGCCGTCCCATGTGATGGAGTTCTCGCCGTTCTTGAACGCGACGTACTGCGAGTCGATCGCGACGTTGGACGGGCTGTACCCGTCCTCGACGATGCCCCGCTGCCACTCGATGGCCTCGATGCCCTCGGGTGTTGCGAAGTTCGCCGTGGAGGCCTCGCCGTCGTAGGGCTCGTTGCCGTTCTGCCACTGCAGGGAGAGGTTCATCAGGTGGCTGGGCCACAGCGTCGGCATCCAGAACGGGGTCTTGTACCCTGCTGCCTGGAGCTTCTTCAGCGCTTCCTCGAAGGACGCCGCGTCGGTGGGCGCCTCGGTGATGCCGGCCTTCTCGAAGTGCTCCGTGTTGTAGTACATGGCCAGCGAGTGGACATCCAGGGGGACGCCGAACCGCTCGTCCTGGTAGACGCCCGCGTCCCACACTTCCTGGGTGAAGTCGTCGCCCGTCAGTTCCAGCGCGTCGGTGAGGTCGTCGACCGGCACGATCACGTTCCGCGCCGCCATCGAGGACAGCTGGTCCAGGTGCATGACGCCGACGTCCGGGCCCTCGCCGGCGGTGACCGCCGCCGGGAGGCGCTGGTAGAAGTCCGCCCACTGCATGGTGTTCGAGGTGACCTTGATGTTCTCGTGCTCGGCGTTGAACTCCTCGACCATCTTCTCCATGAACGGTCCGTCACCGCCGGTGAAGCCGTTCCAGTAGGAGAGCTCGACCGCGGGGCCGTCGTACTCGCCGGTGAACTCGCTGGCCGCCTGCTCGCTGCCGGAACCGCCGCAGGCGGTCAGGCCGAGCAGGGCGACGGCGCCCAGGGCCGTTGCCGCCCGCAGGCGTCCGCTGAGGGATCGCTTCGGATGAGTCATGATGTGTCCTCCTCGTTGAAAACGTTGCACACTTCCAGGTGAGTGGGTCAGCGTGTGACCGAGCTTACAGCGCTGTAAAAAGGGTGTCTAGCAATTTGTGGACCGGAATCCCGGACAAGCACGGGAGCCTGGCGATGCCGATCTAGACTTGACGTGACCCGAGGAGACGTAGATGAAGAAAGTCCGGCTTGCCGATGTAGCCGCGGTGGCCGGCGTGTCCATGAAGACGGTGTCGAACGTCGTCCACGATTATCCGCACGTCACGCCCGAGATGCGCCGGAAGGTGCAGCAGGCGATCGACGAACTGGGCTACAAGCCCAACCTCACGGCACGGCGCCTGGCGACGGGGAGGACCGGCATGATCGCCCTCGCGATCCCTGAGATCGACCACCCCTACTTTTCGGAACTCTCGCGATACATCGCGGAGGAGGCGAGCCGCATGGGCTACCGGGTCATCGTTGAGCAGACGCTGAGCAACCCGGATGCGGAGCGGGCGGTGCTGAACGACCGCGAGACGGGGCTCGTCGACGGCGTCATCTTCCACCCCGTGCGGATGGGGTCCATGGAGGTCGCCCGGCTGCGGCGCGATGTCCCTGTGGTGCTTCTCGGGGAGTCGACCATGCCCGTCACGGCCGACCACGTCATGATCGACAACGTGCTGGCGGCCCAGGAGGGCGTGCGGCACCTCGTCGACCAGGGACGCCGCCGCATCGCGTTCCTCGGCGTCGTCTCGGGGGACACGACGGGGTCCACGGACCAGCGGCTCCTCGGCTACCAGCAGGGCCTCGTCGACGCCGGGATCACCCCGGACCCGCACCTGGTGCTGTCGGTGTCCGACTTCACGCCGGAGGAGAGCGCCCGTGCGGTGGGGGACGCGCTCGCCGCCGGCCTGTCGTTCGACGGCCTCATCTGTCGCGACGACCGCTTCGCCACGGGCGCGCTCTCGGCGCTGCGGCGGGCGGGCGTGCAGGTGCCCCGCGACGTCGCCGTGGTCGGGTGGGACGACACCGAGCTCGGGCGATGGGCGAACCCGCCGTTGACCTCGATCGCGCCGGACAAGCGGGAACTGGCGACCACGGCCCTGGAGTTGCTGCGCGAGCGGATCGACGGCTACCACGGCGTCGGGCGGCACCGGATCGTCTCCCACGCCCTGACGATCCGCGAGAGTGCGCCCCTCGGAGCCCCCGCCCTCGAGCCCCGATAGAATCTTTACAGCGCTGCAAAAATGGGACAAGATGGCGGCATGCGGACACCAGAAGCGTTGACAGCCAGTACCCAGGACGGGACCTACCCGCGGCCCCAGCTCCTCCGCCGCCGGTGGACGGACCTCGGAGGCCCGTGGGAATTCAGTCACGACGACGAGGACGCGGGCGAGGCGGAGTCCTGGTTCTCCGCCCGTGAGCCGTTCCCCCTCACCATCACCGTCCCGTATCCCCCGGAGTCCGCGATGTCGGGCGTGCACGAGACCGGCTTCCACCCCGTGGTCTGGTACCGCCGGACGATCACGCCGGCGGACATCGACGAGAGCGGCCGCACGCGGGAGGACGACCGGCTGCTCCTCCACTTCGGTGCGGTCGACTACCGGGCCACGGTCTGGATCGACGGGCAGCTCGTCGGCTCGCACGAGGGCGGCCAGACCCCCTTTTCCTTCGACGTGACGAGCCACGCCAGGTCGGGCGAGGATCTCGTCCTCGTCGTCCGGGCCGAGGACGATCCGCACGACGTCGCGCAGCCCCGTGGCAAACAGGACTGGCTCGAGGATCCGCACGTCATCTGGTACCACCGCACCACTGGCATCTGGCAGCCGGTCTGGCTGGAATCCGTGCCGGAGTCGTTCATCGAGACGGTCGCCTGGGAGCCGGACGTCCCGAACGGCTCGGCCCGCCTAGAACTGGAGGTCTCCCCGCAGCGCGTCGGCGCCCTGACGGTGCGGGTCGACCTGAGCTTCGACGGCCAGCCCCTGGGCACCTATTCGGCGTCAGTCGGCCAGTCCCGTGTCGTAATGGACTGCGTGATCCCGCACCAGGCCAACGGCCAGGCCTACGAGTCGCTGCTGTGGTCCCCGGACCACCCCCGGCTGATCGACGCGACCGTCACCCTGCTCGACGCCGACGGCGGAGCCCTGGACGAGGTGGCGTCCTACTTCGGCCTGCGCAGCGTCGGGACGGCCGGACGCCACTTCCTCCTCAACGACCGCCCCTTCTACGTGCGATCCGTGCTGGAGCAGGGCTACTGGCCGGACTCGCTGCTCGCCGCCCCGGACGCTGCCGCGCTGCGCGAGGAGGTCCAGCTCATCAAGGACCTCGGCTTCAACGCCGCCCGCCTGCACGAGAAGGTGGAGGACCC
Organism: Arthrobacter sp. Ld5; assembly: GCF_051172775.1. Lineage (NCBI taxonomy): Bacteria > Bacillati > Actinomycetota > Actinomycetes > Micrococcales > Micrococcaceae > Arthrobacter > Arthrobacter sp. Ld5. The sequence goes on along the minus strand of NZ_JBPKBO010000003.1, from coordinate 147,351 downwards.
CCGGTTCCTCTACTGGGCGGACCGCCTCGGTCTCCTCGTGTGGGGCGAGATGGGCAGCACGTTCGAATTCTCGCCGACGGCGATGGAACGCGTGGCCAGGGAATGGGTCAGCGTCGTACAGCGGGACCGGTCCCACCCGTGCATCGTCACCTGGGTCCCTCTCAACGAGAGCTGGGGGGTCCAGCAGATCTCCCACAGCCCGGATCAGAAGCACTTCGCGCAGGCCATGTACCACCTGACGAAGGCCCTCGACGGGTCCCGACCGGTCATCTCCAATGACGGCTGGGAGCACGTGGAGTCGGACATCTTCACCATCCACGACTACGCGACGACGTACGACGACCTCCACGCGAACTACCGGGACCTGCCCGCCTTCCAGGCACTCGTCGACGGCGTCGGGCCGGCCGGGCGCCGGCTCAGCGTCCTGCCGGGCCTGCCGAGGACGGAGCCGATCATGGTGTCCGAGTTCGGCGGGATCCTCTACGCACCGAACAGTCCCATCGAGACGTGGGGCTACTCCACCGCGGAGTCCGGCGAGGACTTCGCGCGGCGCCTGGAGACCCTCTTCTCGGCCCTCCAGGACAGCCCGTTCCTGTCCGGGTTCTGCTACACGCAGCTGACCGACACCCTGCAGGAGGCCAACGGGCTCACAGACGAGAACCGCAAACCGAAGCTCCCCGTGGCGGAGATCCGCAAGATCGTGATGGGCAAAGCCTGGAGGCCGGACCATGCATGATTCCACCCGTGAGCACGAGCCGGTCGCGTCCCGGATTCCCGACGGGGCGTCGCCGGAGGCGGCAGCCGCCGTCGAGGGGCTGTACACGCGTGGCGTGATCGCCCAGCAGGGAGCCTTCTCCCGCGAGTGGGCGGCGACGATGCGCGAGGACATCGACGCGGCCTTCGCCGAGGCCCTCGCGCGGCCGAACGGCGCCGTCGGGCGCGGACCGAAGCGCTACTACGTCGAGATCCACCCCGAGCAGTTGCGGGGCTGGGTCGAGCTCGTGGACCACCCGTGGGTGCGCATGGTGTGCGAGTCCGTCCTCGGCCCGGACTACGAGATCGTGGAACTGGGTTTCGACGTCCCGGGCCCCGGCGCCGTCAACCAGCCATGGCACCGCGATTTCCCGATGCCCGAGGAGACGCGGGAGACCGGGCGGCTGACGTCGCTCGCGTTCAACCTGACCGCTGTCGACACCGAGGAGGACATGGGACCCTTCGAGGTCGCTCCCGGCACGCAGTGGGACCTGCCCGAGGGCTTCGACCACGAGATGTTCCCGCCGAAGTCGGCGTACCCGCGGTACGAGGGTCTCGCCGAGCGAAAGTACCCGACGATGGGGGACGTCTCCGCCCGGTCCGCGCTGACCATCCACCGCGGCACGAAGAACGAGTCGCAGAAGTCCCGGCCGGTCCTCGTGCTCGGGGTGGACGCCCCCGGCGCGGGCAACGCCGAGCACCACGCCATGGCCGTCACGCAGCCCTTCTACGACGCACTGCCCGAGCGGGTCCGCCGCCACGTGGTCTGCCCGATCGTGGACACCCTGGTCCCGATCACGCAGAAGCACTCCATCGAGGGCCTCATGATGGGCGAGGCCTGAGCGGTCCTGCACGATCCCGTACGACGACGGCGGCACCCGGGTGGGTGCCGCCGTCGTCGTACGTCCGGGGTGTTCCCGGGTTGCTACCTCCGCGCGAGCTCGGGGTGGTGCAGCTCCGTCACATCAGGGTGCGCCCGGACCCGACCCTTGAGCACGTTGGAGCCGTAGGAGGAGAGCATCGGGTTCTCGGGATCGTCCGAGATGCCGCGGGCTGCGGCGCGCAGCTCGTCGGTCAGGGGGACCGGCTCGATCACGGCGTCGAGGCGCGGCGACCAGAAGAAGGGGACGGCGTAGCGGTCCACGCCCGGCGCGGGGGCGGTGACGCGGTGGATGGTCGCCGCGAGGTACCCCTCCGTGGCGACCTCGAGCATCTCACCCAGGTTCACGACGAGCGCCCCCGGGATCGGTGTGACCTGGACCCATTCGTCGGCGCCGTGGGGAAGTACCTCGAGGCCGCCCACCTGGTCCTGCAGCAGGAGGGTCACGAAGCCGTAGTCGGCGTGGGCTCCCACGCCCTGGGAGCCGGCTCCCTCGACGACGCCGCCCACGTAGTGCACGAGCTTCGCCATCCAGGCCGGGGTGCCCTCGAAGGGTTCGGCGAAGTAGTCCTCGGGGAGGTGCAGGGCGACGGCGATGGCCGACAGGAGTTCGGCGCCGACGCGCGACATCAGCGCGGCCCACGCCATCGCCTGCTCCTCGAGTTCGGGCAGCGCGGTGCGCGGCCACAGGTTGGGGCCCTGCAGGAGCCAGTACGGCTCGTCGGCGGGGTAGTCCGCCACGGGCTCACGCTCGGGGGAGAAGTCGATCTGCTCCCGGGCATCGGGCCGTCCACGGGTGACCTCCGTGCCGAGGCCGGCGTACCCGCGGAAGTGCGGCGAGGTCCGGTTGTGGAGCCGGAGGCGCTCCTCCAGCGGGAGGTCGAAGAACCGGCGGGTGACGTCGAAGAGATCATCGGCCTGGGTCGCGGTGGCACCGTAGTTGATGATGTGGAAGAAGCCGACGGTGTGGGCGGCGTCCCGCAGTTCCTCGATGAACCCGGGGGTGAAGGATCCGTCGGCGGAACGGGCGGTGCTGAGGTCAAGGGTGGGGATCGATCCCGTGGACTGCTGCATGCGCAGGAGACTACGCCTGTTGAAAAATCGCCCCCTCCTTTGCGTTACGCCGTGTTGCGACCGTCCCCGTCGGTCCCGTCCGCACCGCCGCTGCCGTCCGCACCGTCGGCCCCGGGGTCCCGCAGGCCCGCGAGCGCGCGGACCACGCGGAGGCCGGCGTCGGACCCCCGCCAGTGGCGGGCCAATGCCTCCGGGCCGGCGGCCCGCACCACGGCCCTCAGGGTCACCGCGATCACGACGACGTCGTCCGCGTAGCCGATCACGGGCAGGAAGTCCGGGACGAGGTCGATCGGGAACACGAGGTAGACCGCGAGGAGGCCGAGCATCACGCGTGCCCGTACAGGGACGGATCGGTCGGTGGCGAGACGGCGGACGAGCCCGAGGAGGTCCGGGCCCAGACGCAGTGCGTCCTGCAGCGAGAGAACCTCGGGGTGCCGCCGTGCGTAGACGGCGAGGCCCACGAGGAGGACCGCATAGGCGACCAGGATCGCGACGGCGGTCTCCACCACCGGCTCCCAGTTCATCTCCCTCCTCCCCCCGGGTCCTGCCCGGCCGGGCACTCGACCCGCACTGTTCCCCCCGCACGTTCCCCCCCCGCACTGTTCCCCGGCCCGCGACTTCCCCTGCACACGAGGCGGGGAGGCATGCGGCCCGTGGGAGGACTGTATAGGTTGGAGAGGTACCGAGCATCCATCAGGAAGGCACCATCCCATGATCTTCATCGTCGTCAAGTTCACCGTGAAGCCCGAGTGGAGCGACCGCTGGATCGACCTGACGCGGGACTTCACGGAGGCCACGCGCCGGGAACCGGGCAATCTCTGGTTCGACTGGTCCCGCAGCGTCGAGGACCCCAACCAGTTCGTGCTCGTCGAGGCGTTCCAGGACGACGCCGCCGAGGCGCACGTGAGCAGCGACCACTTCACGCAGGCGATGCAGGACATGCCGCAGGCACTCGTGGAGACGCCGGAGATCATCAGCGAGCGGATCGGCGCCGAGGGCTGGGGTCGGATGGGCGAGCTCACCGTCGCCTAGCTGGGCTGTCCGGGGAAGTCGGTCTGACCGTCCGGGCGGATGGGCGAGCTCACCGTCGCCTGACCGGGTGCGCCCGTCGGGCTTGCGCAGGGCGCCTGACGGTCGCCGTCAGGCGCCAGGCCCGCCGGGGAGCGCCTGTTCCAGGATGAAATCGTCCTCGAAGCGGTCACCCAGCCGGAAGCGTTTCGTCCCGACGCGCCGGAAGCCGTGCTTCGTGTAGAACCGGAGAGCCCGCGCGTTCTCCTGGTTCACGCCGAGCCAGACCCCCGGCCGTCCCGAGTCCGCGGCGAGCTCGAGGGTCCGCCGCATCAGTGCCGCCGCCGCGCCGCGACCGTGCTGGTCGGGGTGGACGTAGAACTTGCTCAGCTCCACGGTGGGCGCGATCGTGAGGGCGGCGAGGACGTCCGGATCGGTGGGCTGATCCAGCGCCACCATGCTCCAGCCGCCGACGCGCTCGCCCTCGCGCAGGCAGAGGATGGTGTGAAGGGGCGATTCGATGTACCCGACGAAGCGGTCCACGGAGAGCTGTGTCGCGATGTGCCGTGCGATGTCCTCCGGCCGGGAGTCGGCCGGGCACGCCAGGGGGAAGGTGACCGCGGCGACCGCGGCGAGCTGCGCGGCGTCGGCGACGGTCGCCGTCGTGACGTGGACGGGTGGGCCGGTGCCGGAACGGGGGCCGGTGCCTGGCCCGGCGGAGGGGGCGACGACCGCGGTGGTGCCGCCGTCGCCCGGCTCGACGCTCGTCCCGGGGTCGCGAAGCCTGTCCATGGTTCTCTCCTGTTCGGGGTGCGGTGGCGCCAGCCTATCGGTGACGGGTGGCACACTGGTGACGGCAGCACGGCCCAGGGTGAAGCAGGTCCGGAGGCCCGCCCGACAGCGTCGGCGGCCGTCCGGCAGGAACAGATCGACGAGGATCACGATGACGACCGAGACACACCAGCAGGACGCCTACCACGAGGACATCCTCGGTGCGGGCTACGAGGTGCGCACACTGTCCCTGCGCCCCGACGAGGAGGGCGACGTCGTCGCGACCCTGGTCCGCCGCACCCGGCCGGCCGGGTCGCGCCGGGCCGTGCTCTACGTACACGGTTTCGTGGACTACTTCTTCCAGACGCACCTCGCCGACTCCTGGCTGGACGCCGGGTTCGATTTCTACGCACTGGACCTCCGGAAGTACGGGCGGTCACTGCGGGACCACCAGACGCCGAACTACATCACGTCGCTGGACGCGTACGACGAGGAGCTCGACGAGGCGGCGCGCGTCATCCGCGAGGAGGAAGGCCACGACGTCCTCGTGGTCATGGGCCATTCCACCGGCGGCCTGGTCACGTCGCTGTGGGCGCACCGCCGTCGCGGAGCGGGTGTCGTGGATGCCCTCGTCCTCAACAGCCCCTGGTTCGACCTCAACGCGAGCCTCTTCCAGCGCACCCTCGGCACCGCGGCGGTCCACCGCCTCGGGACGCTCAGGCCGCGCGTCGTCGTCGGGAAGCTCGGCACCGCGTACGGCCGGTACCTGCACCGGGAGTCGGGCGGCGAGTGGGAGTACGACCTGGCGTGGAAGCCCCATGCCGGGTTCCCCGTCGTCGCCGGCTGGCTGCGCGCCATCCGCCGCGGGCACGCGGAACTGAACCGCGGCCTCGCGATCGACTGCCCCGTGTTCGTCGCGTGCTCGGACGCCACCTCGAATCCCGCGAAGGAACCCGAGCGCATCTCGTCCACCGACGTGGTGCTCGACGTCGCGCACATCGCGGGTCGGGCGCCGAGGCTCGGCGGCCTCGTCACCCTCGTGCGTGTCGCGGGCGGCATCCACGATCTCGCGCTCTCCCCGGAGCCGGCCCGGTCGCGGTTCTTCGAGGAACTGGGACGGTGGCGGGAGGCCTACGTGCCGGGAGGTGGGGAGTGACGGGGTCGGCCCGGACCGCGTCGGGGGCGTGCTCCTGAGCTAGCGGTCGTCGGACACGACGTCGTAGGTCAAGACGGCGAACTGGCCCTGCTGCTCGACGGAGCGCAGGGTCAGCCGGTCCGATTCGACCCGGAGGGGCAGCAGCGGCGCTCCTCCCGCCAGCGCGACGGGCGCGACGGCGATACGGATCTCGTCGAGCAGGCCCGCGGCGAGGAACTGCCCTGCGAGGTCACCGCCGCCGACCACCCAGATGTCCCGGGACCCGGCCGCGTCGCGCAGCCGTTCGATCACGGGCTGGACATCCCCGGATACGAACCGCACGTCGGCGCCCTCCGGGACCGGCAGCTCCCTGCTGGTGAACACGAAGGTGGGGCGGTCGCCGTACAGGGCGCCCCACTTGATGGGCTCCTCCAGCAGCCGCTCGAAGGCCAGCACCCATTCGTACGTCGTCGACCCCTCGACCAGCACGCCCACGCGATCGAGGAAACGCTCGTACTCTTCCGGGGGAGGCGGTTCGAGGGCGAAGAGCCAGTCGAGGGAGTTCCGCTCGTCCGCGAGGAACCCGTTCAGGGTGGAGGCGGTATAGAAGATGACGCGGGTCATGGGCTATTCCACCATGCGGTGCACGGTCCGGTAAGGGGTCGACGCCGTCCTGCCGGACCGTTCTTCCCACCGTCCGGGCCCGCGGAGTGGGAATGTTCGAACCTGCCCACCGGACGCGGACGCCCGACGGGCAGATCCCCGCGACCAGGGGCGCGCCTACCCCTGCGCCTCGACCCCGCCCACGAAGCGCCGGACGAGGGCGTCGAACTCTGCCTCCCGCTCGATCTGGGGCATGTGCCCGCACTGCTCGAACAGGTGGACCTCGGCGTGCGGGAACACCGTCCGGGCGTGCTCGAGGTGCGACGCCGGCAGGATGCGGTCCTCGTCGCCCCACACCACGAGGGTGGGCTTGTGCTGTGCGGCGACCGTGCGCAGGAGGTCCGTCCGCCACCGACGGCGGACGCCGCGGAGGGTGCCGAGGTGGCGGGCGACGGCGAGCAGGACGTCGTCGTACACCGGGTTGCGGCCCACCTCCTGTGCGTGATCGAGCCGCTCCTCCGTGACGAACCGCTTGTCGTAGAAGAGGGCGCGCTCCGTCCGGTAGGCGGCCTTGCGGGACTTGTCCTTCAGGAGGCGCCGGCCGAGGGGGCGGAGGGCGAGCAGGCGCAGCGCGATCGTCACCTCCGTGCCGAAGCCGGCGCTGTTCACGAGCACCAGGCTCCGCACGCGCTGGGGTTCGAGGGCGCTGATCTTCATGGCGACCGCGCCGCCGAGCGAGTTGCCCACGACGTGCAGCGGCCGGTGTTCCCCGAGGACGTCGAGCGCGGCGATGACGAAGCGTGCCAGGGAGTCCATCGAGTACCGGCCCGCCGTACGCTCGGACAGGCCGAAGCCGGGCAGGTCCACGCTGATGACCCGGTGGTCCGGGGCGAGGCGTCCGTACAGCCCCTCCCAGTCCTCGAGGCTGCGGCCGATCCCGTGCAGCAGCAGGACCGGCGGCATGTCCCGCGCACCGGCGTCGCGATACCGCACGCGGACGCCCTCCACCCGCAGGTAGCCGCCGTCGTCGCCCCCGGGCAGGGACGTCCCCGGCGGGGTCCCGGTGGCCGGCCCGGTGCCGGGCCGCACGCCGCTCACCGGCGCGCCTTGCCGGCGAGCCGGGCGAGGCCCGTGACGCGGCGCTCGAGAGTGCCGAAGGACATGGGCGCCACGCGGGCGACGACGTCGGGCAGTTTCGCGCTGAGGCCGATGAGCAGCCGGGCCCTGCGGGCCTTGACCGCCTCGAGCATCAGCTCGGCGGCGCGGTCGGCGGGGAAGGTGAGGAGTTTGTCGAACTCGTCCTTCGCACGGGTCACGTCCGCATCGCTGTGGTTCCCGCCGATCCGCGCGTTGCGGGCGATGTCGGTCCGGATCCCGCCGGGGTGCACGCTGGTGACGCCGATCCCGCGGGGGAGCAGTTCGTTGCGGAGGGCCTCCGTGAACCCGCGCAGCGCGAACTTGCTGGCGGAATAGGCGGTCTGGCCCTTGGGCCCCACGAGGCCGAACAGGCTCGAGACGTTCAGGACGTGCCCGCCGGGCGCGATCCGCGGGAGCAGCCGGTGCGTGAGCAGCACGGGCGCGGTGAAGTTGATGGCCATGACCCAGTCGAAGTCGTCCATGCTGATCTGGTCGAAGCGGCCCGCGAGAGCCACCCCGGCGTTGTTGACGAGCAGGTCCACGCGCTCGGTGGCGGCGAGCAGGTCGGTCGCGAGGCGTTCGACGGCGTCGCGGTCGGCGAGGTCGGTCGTGAACGTCGTGACGCTGCTGCCCGGGTAGGTGGAGCGGATGGAGGCGGCGACGGCGTCGAGCCGGTCCGTGTCGCGGTCCACGAGCAGCAGGGTGCTGCCGCGTTCGGCGAGGCCGCGGGCGAGGTGCTCGCCCATGCCTCCGGCCGCGCCGGTGACGACGGCGGTGGAGCCGGTGAACTGGAAGGGTTGGATGCTCACGCGTGGATCTCCTGGAGGTCGGGTGCCGGGGCGGCCGGCGGGGTGGGGGCGTCGAAGACCATGTTCTTCGCGAGGTTGCCGTGCAGGGCGGTGGGGGCGTCGAGCAGGTAGTTCTGCCGCATGGTCCATGGTTGCCGGTCGCCCTGCTTGGGGAACGCGGCGACGGCGCGCTGCACGTAGCCGGAGGTCAGGTCCAGGATGGGCCGCGCCTTCATGGGGCCGTCGACGGCGGGTGCCGCGGACCGGTGGCCGTGGCGGTCCATGTACCGGAGGAGGCGGCACACGTAGCGGGAGCTCAGGTCCGCCCGCAGCGTCCACGAGGCATTCGTGTAGCCGACGCACAACGCGAGGTTGGGCACGCCGCTGACCATCAGGCCCCGGTACACCCACGCGTCGCCGAGGTTCACGGGGGCGCCGTCGACGGTGAAGGTGGCGCCGCCCAGGGGCAGCATCGAGAGTCCGGTGGCGGTGACCACGACGTCGGCGTCGAGTTCCTGTCCGGAGGCCAGGCGGATCCCGTGCGGCGTGAAGGTGTCGATGGTGTCCGTGACCACGGAGGCCGAGCCCTGCTTCATCGCCTTGAAGAGGTCCGCGCTGGGGGCCACGCACAGGCGCTGGTCCCACGGGTTGTAGGCGGGCGTGAAGTGCTCGGCGACGGTCGTCTCGTCGCCGAGGATCCGCGCGGTCTGGGTGCGGATGAGCTTCTTGGCGGTCTCCGGGCGGCGGCGGCACAGCTGGTAGAACGCCTGCGTGAACAGCACGTTCTTGGCGCGGGCCACGTGGTGGGCGATGCCGGCGGGCAGGTGGCGGCGCGCGGCGTCGGAGAACCGGTCGCGGCTCGGCACGGCGGTGACGTAGGTGGGGGAGCGCTGCAGCATGGTCACGTGCGCGGCGTCCTTGGCCATGGACGGCACCAGGGTGACGGCGGTGGCGCCGCTGCCGATCACGACGACGCGCTTGCCGGTGTAGTCCAGGTCCTCCGGCCAGAACTGGGGCCGCACGATCTCGCCCTCGAAGGACTCGAGGCCGGGGAAGGTCGGCTCGTACCCGCGGTCGTAGTCGTAGTACCCGCTGCAGAGGTAGAGGAACCCGCACGTGAGCCGGCGGCGCTCCGTCGTGGCGGGGCCGGCGCCGTCGTCGTCCGTGACGTCCAGGTCGAGGGTCCACCGGGCGTCCTCGGAGGACCAGGCGGCGCTGACGAGCTTGGTGCGGAAGCGGATGCTGTCCCGGATGCGGGGTTCCTCCGCGGTGTCGCGGATGTACTGCAGGATGGACGAGCCGTCCGCGATCGCCTTGGCCTCGGTCCAGGGGCGGAACGGGTAGCCGAGCGTGAACATGTCGCTGTCGGACCGCACGCCCGGGTAGCGGAAGAGGTCCCACGTGCCGCCGATGGCGCCGCGGGCCTCGAGGACGGCGAAACTCTTGTCCTTCAGCTCCGTCGCGACCCGGTAGGCGGCGCCGATGCCGGAGAGTCCGGCGCCCACGATGACGACGTCGAGGTGCTCGATGGTATCCATGGTTCCCATTCTTCCCAGGAACCGGCCGGCTGGCTTGACTTCGCGCGACAGCTATTTACCCTTGGACGACATGGGCTCCGTGATCCGATCCGCCGGCATGCGCGGCTTCCGGGACGTCGTCGAGCAGTTCGGGGGCGATCCCGCCGCGCTCGCAGTGCAGTACCGCGTGCCGCTGAAGGCGATCGACAGCGACGACGTCCTCGTCTCCGACGTCGCCATGGCGAAGCTCCTCGAGGGCGCCGCCCGCTCCCTGCCCTGCCCGGACCTGGGCCTGCGCATCTCGGAGTACCAGGACATCGGCATCCTCGGCCCGCTCGCGGTGGCCGTCGAGAACTCGCCGACCGTCGGCGCGGCCCTGGAGTGCGCCTCCCAGTTCCTGTTCCTCCACAGCCCGGTGCTCCGGTTCACCATCGTCGCGGACCCCGAGGGGCGGCCGGGCGACGTGGGCCTCTGCTACGGATCCTCCGAGGGGGCTCCGCCGCGGCAGGCCATCGACGCGATCCTCGCGTTCTCGCACCGCATGATCCGGTTCCTGGTGGACGGGCCGTACGGCCTGCACTCCGTCCATCTCTCGCACCTGCCCAAGGCGCCCGCGGCCCGGTACACGGAATTCTTCGGCGCGGAGGTGCGGTTCGGCCAGGGCGCGTCCCTGCTGCGCGTGCCGAGGAGCCTGCTCGACCGTCCGATCGCCGGGGACGGGACGCTGCGGGAGATCGCCCTCGACTACCTGCACAGCCATTTCCCCGAGCCGGGGCGGGTGGTCACGCCACAGGTCCGGAACACCATCGACCGCATGCTGGGGACGTCACCGCCGCGCATCGACTCCGCCGCGCGGCTCCTCGGCATGCATGCCCGCACCCTCCAGCGGCGCCTCGCCGTGGAGGGCACCTCCTTCGGGTCCCTGCTCGACGACGCCCGCCGCGATGCGGCGCTGCGGCTGCTCACGCGGACGGATCTGCCGCTGCAGCAGGTCGCTGCCCTGGTGGGCCTGTCCGAACAGTCCGCACTCACGCGCTGCGTCCGCCGGTGGTGCGGGACGACGCCGCGGGCGGTGCGCGCGGGCAGCGGGCGCCCGGCCGCGGGTCCCGGGTCCGTCGACACGGGGCGGGTCGGGCTGGCCGGCACCATCGGGGAAGGTGCCCTCGGCGGCACCGGGCCGGCCCCCGCCTAGACTGGGACGCAGGAGTCGGGGTGGGAAGGAGAGCCGGTGGCCGGGATCACCAGTGCCGACGTGGCCCGCGAGAGCGGGGTGTCACGGACCACCGTCAGCTACGTCCTGACCGGTCGCGACGGCGTCACCATCTCCGAGGAGACCCGTCGCCGCGTCCGGGAGACCGCGGCCCGGCTCGGCTACGCGCCGTCGGCCGCCGCCCGTGCCCTGCGCACCGGTCGCAGCGACCTCGTGCTGTGCATCCTGCCCGACTGGCCCGTGGGACCGGTGATGGAGACGCTGCTGGACGAACTCGCCGACGAACTGTCCGGCCGCGGGCTGTCCGTCCTCGTGGATCACGGGCGGGGGACCCGCCCGCTCGCCGAGCTGTGGCGTGCCGTCACCCCGCGGGCGGTGATCGGCTTCGCGCCCTTCCCCGAGGAGGACCTGCGCATGATGCGGCAGGCGGGCATCCAGGTGCTCGGGACCCTCGGCGAGGAGCATCAGGCCGACCGGTGCCGGCCGTCGGAGACGCAGCTCGCCATCGGCGCCCTGCAGGCGCGGCGCCTCGCGGCGCGTGGCGCCGAGCGGCTGGGCTACGCCTGGCCCACCGACCCCCGGATCGAGGACTTCGCACGGGATCGCCTGCTCGGGGTGCAGCGTGCCTATGCCGCCCTCGGCCTGCCGGAGCCGTCCGTCCACCCCGTCGCGCTCGACGCCGCCGCCGCGGCCACCGTGGTCCGCGCCTGGCGGGAGGAGGGGGTCACCGGTGTGGCTGCCTACAACGACGACGTCGCGCTCGCCGTGCTCGCCGGTCTGCGGGCCGAAGGGCTGTCCTGTCCCGGGGACGTAGCGGTGGTCGGGGTCGACGACGTCCCCGCGGCGGCGCTCGCGGCACCCCCGCTCACAACGGTCGCGCAGTCCATCGAGGTGCAGGCGCGCTATCTGGCGGCCCTCGTCCTGGCCGATCTCGACGGGTCGGCGGAGAAGCCCGGGCACCCGGGGGACGGGCTGCGGCTGGTCGAGCGGGAATCGGGATAGCGGTTCTCCGCGTCCGGACCAGTTCACGCGGCCACCGAGCGCGGTGCGCCGTGTCGCCGGGCCGGCTGGGTGCACCGCCGGATCCGGCATCACGCGCAGCCGGGATTTCGCCCCCACGCAGGAAGGGCCGGAGCAGTCGATGAACTGCTCCGGCCCTTCCCGGTCCTGCTCGTGCTCTACCGGCCTGCTACTGGGCGGCGGGGTACCGCAGCACGTAGCTCGGCGTCCCGGTGTTGTCGTTGCTCACGGGAGCGCCGGTGTTGTTGACGACGTGGTCGATCGTGCCCGCACCCAGGTTCACGGTCAGGAGGTGGTTGAGCACCACGCCGGGGGTCTCCGGCACCTCGAAGCCGCGGGTGGCGTGGAGGCTCGGGTCCACGTTCGTGAAGACGTACGAGCCGCCGCCCCACAGGGTGTGGGTCTTGACGTGGTCGGCCACCTTGTAGCCGGCCCAGCCGAGGACGCCGTCGTGCTGCCAGGCGGCCTGGTCGGGGGCGTCGTAGGGCAGCTCGTTCTGGAAGAAGACCGTGCGGCCCCGCTCGCCGTTCCAGATGACGTTGTACTCCTGGTAGTGCTCCACGAAGAGGCCCGTCGCGGTGACGTCGTCACCGTTGACGATCACGCCGTTCCGGCCGGTGCTGACGTCCCAGCCGAAGGTGCCCTCGTTGCCGTGGTCCGCCCGCCACACCCAGGTGTGGTCGATGAGCACGTGGTCGCTGTTGATCTCGAGGCTCACATCGGCCTTGCCCACGTTCGGGCCGCCGATGCGGAAGTAGACGTCGCTCAGTGTGGTCGGGTTCGACGGGTCGCTGTGCTTGGCCCCGTTGTTGCCGTTCTTCGTGCCCACCTGCAGCAGGACGGGCGAGTTCACGGTGCCGCCGTCGATAGTGACGCCGGCGATGACGACGCCGGGCACGTCGGCGACGCGCATCGGCGTGGCGCCGTCGACGGCGGTGAGGGTCGCGTGACCGATGCCGAGCACCACCGTGTCGGCGCGCTTCACGGCGATGGTCTGGCCGATGTCGTAGACGCCCGGGGTGAGGAGGAGGTGCTTGCCGCGGGCGAGCGCGTTGTTGATCGCCTGGATGGAATCACCCGGCCGTGCCACGAAGAACTCGGACAGCGCGATGGTGCGGCCGGCCGTCTGGCCCTCGCCCCACGAGATGCCGCGCGACTCGGTCTGGGCGGAGGGCACGCGCACGCTGTAGGCGCCGGAGGCATCCGCGAAGAGGTAGGGCTTCTCGCGGCTGACCAGGGTGCGGTCGAGCGTCGTGTACGGGGGAGCGGGGAAGGACTCGTCCGTGGGGGCGCCCTCCGTGCCGGAGAAGACGGCGTTCCAGACGCCGTTGGACCAGCTGCCGATCTCCGCGTTGCGGGTGAACCACTGCTGCTGCGAGCCGTTGACGATGTCGCCGGCCTTGGAGTCGGCGAGGTAGCCGCCGCTCGCGTACTGGGGGCCCGCGGTGCAGTAGTCCATCAGCGAGAGCGTGCCGCCGGTGACGTTGACGCGCCGGAGCGAGACGGCCTGGGACACGGCCCAGAAGTTCGCGGTCGAGCGGCAGCCGTCCTGGCCTGCGCCGTTGACCTCGAGCGTGAGGTTCGAGAGCGTGCGCCAGAAGTTGTTGAGCGCGATGCAGTTGCTGGTGCCGTTGCCCTCGAGGCAGCGGTTGTAGACCTCGATCTTGCCGTTGATCGTCACGTCCGAGGGGGAGGCGCCGAGACCGGCGACCTCCGTGTAGTAGCCGACCTTGAACTGCAGGGGTTCGGCGTCCGTGCCGTACGTGCCCGGCAGGAAGAGCAGGGCCTCGCGCTCGGTGCCCATCTCGTTGTCGATCTGCCGGGCGTTGACGGCGTCCACCGCGGCCTGGATCTCGCTGACGGGCATGCTCGGATCGAAGATCGTCACATTGGGGCCGAAGTCGGGGGCGGTCACCGGGGGTGCCTTCTTGGTGGCGACCGGCGTCGTCCCTGCGGGTGCCGGGGCCGGCGCTGCGATGGCGGCGACTCCCGTGCTGCCGGCCAGGAGCACGGAGGCTCCGAGGGCCGCGGCCAGGCGCGTGCGCCCGGTCCGGGTGGATGGGGGGATGGTCATGCGGGGAGGTTCCTCTCCGTCGAGGTGATGCTGAACGAGGCGTCAGGTGAATCGTGTCACCAGTCGTTCGTGAAGTACATCGTCGAAACCGGGGGAAGTCAAGGAAAGTGGGCGATCGCGGTGTCGGCGTTGAACGGCGGCGACGCCGGTGATAGAGCTTGGTAGGCGCAGCCGATCCCAGGCAGCCGCACCGACCCGAGGAGACACCATGGCAACGCCCGACGACGCAGAGCGCACTCTCAACGACTGGAGCCGCACGCTCGGCCAGGCCCTGCAGGTCCTCGACCTCGAGCTGGATCACGCCCGGATCGTGGAGCTCGCCGACCGCACCTCGCAGTTGCTGACGGCGGATGCCGGCGTGATCAGTGCCTTCATGGTCGGCTACGCCGCGGGCACGGTCACCACGAACGGGCGGGCGGAGACGGACGCCGCCATCGAGAAGGCCGCGAAGACCGTGCTGACCGTCATCGAGAAGGACGAGCAGACCCGGGAGCAAGAGGGCTGGACGGGCACGGCCCAGTAGGGCCCGTCACACCGGCGCGGGCTCCTCGCGCCGCGTGGATGCGAGGCGGGCGACGGTCCAGGCGACGACGACGGTGACGAGCACCGCGGCGGCCAGACCCAGTCCCGCATAGCCGAGCAGCACGAGGGCGGGGCCCGCGAGTGCCCCGCCCACGGCGCCCGCACCGTTCATCACGAGGTCGGACGTGCCCTGGACGGGCGCCCGCTCCGCGGCTCCCACCGCGCCGGTGAGGAGCGTCGACGCCGACACCACACAGGCCGACCAGCCCAGGCCGAGCAGCACCAGGCTCGTGGTCACCCACCCCTCGGACTCCGATCCGCGCCATGCCACGACGAGGGCCAGGACCAGGAGGACCTGCCCGCACAGGATGCCCCGAGTCTTCCCGAAGCGGTCCGCGATCCAGCCGAACACCGGCGACAGGGCGTACATGCCGGCCACGTGCAGGCTGATCGTCAGGCCGACGACGGACAGCCCGGCGCCGTGGTCGTGGAGGTGCACCGGAGTCATCGACATGAGCGAGACCATCGCGGCGTGACTCACCGCGATCGTTGCCACCGCGAAGCGCGCCGTCGCGTTGTCGGCCAGGATGCGCAGTCCGTTCCGGTGCTCCGGCGGCGCGCTGTCGGCGGGCCGGGCGGCCGCCTGCCGGGCGACCGCCGTCAGGAGCGGGTCAGGCCGCAGCCCCAGGGCGTAGACCGCCGCCGCACCGACCTGCGCCGCAGCGGAGAAGACGAAGCCGCCGCTGAGCGGCGGGATGCCCAGCACCAGCGCGACCGCCGCGCCGGGTTCGAAGAGATTCGGCCCGAGCACGGCGCCGATCGTGGTCGACCACACCACGAGGGCGAGGCTCCGGCCGCGCGTGCCCTCGGTGGCGAGGTCGGTGGCGGCGAAGCGGGCTTGGAGTCCTGTGGCGGACCCGACGCCCAACAGCATCAGGGCGAGGATCAGCAGCCCGAACGCGGAGAGCGACGCCGCGGCGATCGCCAGCAGTGCGCCGACGCCGGACACGACGGCGCCCGTGGCGAGGGAGACCCGGCGTCCCCGGCGCTGGGCGAGCGATGCGAGGGGCACGGCCGCTGCGGCTGCGCCCAGGGTGGCCATCGTGGCGGCCATCCCGGACCAGGCGCTCGACCCGGACGTCTCCGCCGCGAGCAGTGCGCCGAGGGAGAGCGTGGCCCCGGCTCCGAGCCCGCCGAGGACCTGCGCGGACACGAGGACACGGAGGACACGGCGCTGGTGGATCTGCTGCTCGATCGGTGGCACGGCCGCTGGCCCCACCGGGTGCCCGATCTGCTGCTCGGCCTGCGGCGTGGCCGGCTTCTCCTCCACGGCGTCTCCTCCCCTGGTCGTCACGACCGGTGCAGTCTATCCGCGCCACTGCAGGGTGCGGGCAGCGACGCCGCAGGGAGCGTCGCGATCGACCGTCGGGGGTGATCCACCCGCACGGAGCCCGCTGACGACGACGGTCCACCGCCGTGCGCCAGTGCCGGAAGGCTGGATCCAGGCAGGGGGGCGTGGCGTATCCTTCGGCCATGACTGAGCCAGAAACGGCCGACGCGGACCTGTCGGATGCCGGACCCGGATTCGTGTCGGAGGAGGCCGTCTACGGGCTGATCCTCGTGGCGGGCATGATCGTCACCGCCGGAATGCATGGCGACAGCAGCTGGGCGGTGTTCTGGACCGTGGTCGGCACGGTGCTGGTGTTCTGGTCGGCGCACGTCTACGCGGGGACGCTCGCCCATCTGCATGCCGGTCGTCGCCACCTCACCGACGTGCGGACGGCGCTCCGGGCGGCGGTCCGGCGGTCGTCGGGCCTGCTCATCGGGGCGGCGGCCCCCGCCGCCATCCTCCTGCTGGGAGCGAGCCGCGCCATCGACGACGGGAATGCGATGTGGTTCGCCCTCTGGGCCGGGGTCGCCGTCCTCGCGGTGCTGGGATACGTGGCTTTCCTGAGGCGGGGCGCGACGCTGCCGGTACGCCTCCTCGGCGCCTTCACGACGGCGCTCTTCGGCGTGGCCATGATCGTACTCAAGGCGATCATCCACTGACGACGGTGGTCATCGTCCCCTCGAGGGGACGATGGTGCCCCGGTCGACCACGGCACGACCATCCGGCTGCGGGAGCTACCGTCGTCCGGATGATCCGTCCCGGCGCCGTCAGGCGAGGAGCTTGGCCTTCTGGGCGGCGAACTCCTCCTCGGTGAGGATCCCGTCCTCCTTCAGCGACGCGAGTTCCCTGAGCCGGGTGACCAGGTCCGGCTGCGGCTCGGCTGCGGCGGCGGGTGGTTCGTCGGCGTGCGTCGAGGCTGGTTCCTCTTGTCTTTCCTGCTCGTACGCCCGGTTGCGGTCGGCCGCGGTCTGGGCGTCACGGTCGGCGAACTTGGCGGCCTGCCGGCGCTGCACGCGTCCGCTCACGGCGGTGGCGGTGCCGGCGACGACGGCGGTGCGGGCTACCCCGCGTAGTAGACCTGGCATGTCTCGATCTCCTCAATCGGTGTCGTCGAGCGCATCGAGCGCCTCGATGATGTCTGTGGCCGGGATGCGGGCACTGGCGACCAGCTCGCCGCCACTGGCACGGACCGCGGCCACGAACCGTGCGGCCCACGTGTTCTCGTAGACGATGAGCGCTGCCACCGTGCCGGGCGTCATGGCGTCCGTCGCCTGGCGGATGTCGTCCTGGTCGAGAATCCCGGACGATGCCCCGGCGAAGGTCGAGAATCCGCCTCTCTCGGAAAGAGGGTCGGAGAACTCGACGACGTCGACCGTCCCGTCCTCCGCCTTGCGGATGATCAGGAGGTCGAAGAGCCGGATCACCCCCCGATCCACGAGGTCCATCAGGGCGGGGGCGGCGTCGCCGGTGAGGCGGTCGGCCGAGAATTCGAGCAGGACGAAGTCGATCGGGGCGACGATCGCTTCGTCGCTGTCCAGTGCCGGGGCTTCCGTGGTGGTCACTGCGGGTCCTTCCTGGGGTCGGTGGGGAACGGGGTGCCCGTCACTCGGGCGAGGAGTGCGGCGATCCGTCAGTGGAGTGCCTTCTCCTTGAGCGAGGCGTATTCATCCGCCGTGATCGAGCCGCTCTCGTAGAGGGACGCCGCCTTGCTGATCTCGTCGGCGGAGCTGGCGCCGGCGATGGACCGGATGCGCTGCGCCTCGTACTCCTGCTGGCGTTCGATCGACTTCATCTGGCGTTCGCTCATGCCCCTGCCGCGGGCGATCACGTACACGAGCGCGGTGATGAAGGGCAGGAAGATGAGGAAGATCAGCCAGACCGCTTTCGCGAAGCCGCCCAGCTCGCGGTCGCGGAACAGGTCGCCGATGATCGAGAAGAGGACCATCAGGTATGCGACGAACGCGAAGGTCCAGAAGAAGAACCAGATGAAATCCCAGATACCTTCAAGAACGTCCATGACCGATCTCCTTTGCCTCACCCGATGGGAATCTCGGTGCGGGGGTGCCCGAGGGGCTCCATCGCACGTAGGCATCAGGCTAGAGGTCGGGTAGGGCGCCGGACAGGGCCGATGGTCCCACTACTCCTGCTGCTGACACGAGAAGACCCCCGGCCGGGACCGGGGGTCTTCTCGTGGTGCTCGGTGTGCCGTTGCGGTCAGGCGTTCGCCGCCTCTGCCTTCTTGACGGGTGTCGCCGTGCCGTTGGTCGGGAAGCCGTCCGGTTCGGCGTCGCGGGTCTGCACCGTGGCGACGTGGTCGTGGGACGTCGGAGCCGTATGGGTGCTCTTCTCGAAGCGGACGATGATCTGCTTCGACCGCGGCGTGTTGCTGCCCTCGGCGACCTCGTCGAGCGGGACCAGGACGTTGGCCTCCGGGTAGTACGCGGCAGCGCAGCCGCGCGCCGTCGGGTAGGAGACGACGCGGAAGGCGCGGAGCACGCGCTGCACGCCGTCGTCGTACACGCCGTGGATGTCCACGTTCTGGCCGTCCTCCAGGCCCAGCTCGGTGATGTCCTCCGGGTTGATGAACACCACGTGCCGGCCCTTCTTGATGCCGCGGTAGCGGTCGTTGTGGCCGTAAATGGTGGTGTTCCACTGGTCGTGGGAGCGCAGCGACTGGAGGATCAGCGTTCCCTCCGGACGCTCGAGGTACTCGAGGTCGTTGACGGTGAGGACGGCCTTGCCCGTGGGCGTGTTGAACGTCCGTGAGTCACGCGGGCCGTTCGCCATGACGAAGCCGCCCTCCCGGCGGATCTTCTGGTTGTAGTCCTCACAGCCTTCGACCACGTTGGCGATGTGCTTACGGATGAGGTCGTAGTTCTTCTCGAAGCCCTCCCAGTCCGCGTTGATCTTGCCGTCGATCGTGGCCCGGGCGAGACGGCTGATGATCGCGGGCTCGGAGAGCAGGTTGTCGGAGACGGGTTCGACGCTGCCCCAGGAGGGGTGCACGGCGCAGACCGTGTCCTCGACGGAGACGAACTGCTCACCCGTGGCCTGGCGGTCGATCTCCGTGCGGCCCTTGCAGGGGAGGATGAGCGCCTCCTTGCCGGTGATCAGGTGGGAGCGGTTGAGCTTGATGGAGATCTGCACCGTCATGTCGGTGTTCTGGAAGGCCTTCTCGGCGACCTGCGTGTCGGAGGTCGCCGAGACGAGGTTGCCGCCGAGCGCCACGAGCACCTTGACCTGTCCGTCGCGCATGCGTCGGATGGACTCCACGACGTCGACCCCGTGCTCGCGGGGCGGTTCGAAGCCGAACTCCTTGCCGAGAGCGTCCATGAACGTCTCGGGCATCTGCTCCCAGATGCCCATGGTGCGGTCGCCCTGGACATTGCTGTGGCCGCGGATGGGGGAGGCTCCGGCACCGCGCTTGCCGATGTTGCCGCGGAGCAGCAGGAGATTGATGATCTCCTTGATCGTGGCGACGCCCTTCTTCTGCTGCGTGATACCCATCGCCCAGGTGATGATCACCTTGTCGGCGGCGAGGTAGCGGGCGGCGAGCTCGTCGATCTCCTCGATCCGGAGGCCCGTCGCCTCGACGACGGTGGCGTCGTCGAGCTTCATGAGGTAGTCGCGGAGCTCGTCGAGGCCCTCGCAGTGCTCTTCGAGGAAGGCGTGGTCCAGGACGGTGCCGGGGTTCTTCGCCTCGGCCTCGAACACGCGCTTGGACACGGCCTGCAGCAGGGCCATGTCGCCGCCGAGCCGGACCTGGAGGAACTGGTCGGCGATCTCCGTGCCCTTGCCCGCGACCCCCTTGACCTTCTGCGGGTTCTTGTAACGCTTCAGTCCCGCTTCGGGCAGCGGATTCACGGCGACGATCTGGCCGCCCGTCTCCTTGCAGGCCTCCAGCTCGGTGAGCATGCGCGGGTGGTTCGTACCCGGGTTCTGGCCCATCACGATGATGAGGTCCGCGTCGGCGTAGTCGTCGAACGTGACCGTGGCCTTGCCGATGCCGATGGTCTGGCCCATCGCCCAGCCGGAGGACTCGTGGCACATGTTGGAGCAGTCGGGGAGATTGTTGGTGCCGAAGCCGCGGACGAAGAGCTGGTAGAGGAACGCGGCCTCGTTCGACGTGCGGCCGCTCGTGTAGAAGGCGGCGTCGTCCGGGGCGTCGAGGCTCTTGAGCTTGTTGCCGACGATCTCGAAGGCCTCGTCCCAGCTCACGGGCCGGTAGTGGTCCTCGCCGGCCGGCTTGTACACGGGCTCCACGAGCCGTCCCTGCATGCCCAGCCAGTACTCGGAGCGCTCGCGGAGATCGGTGATCGAGTTCTCGGCCCAGAAGTCCGAGGAGATCACCACGGGTGCCGCTTCCCACGTGACGGCCTTGGCGCCGTTCTCGCAGAACTCGAAGGTCTTGCGCTTGCCGGGGTCGGGCCAGGCGCAGCTCGGGCAGTCGAAGCCGTCCTTGTGGTTCATCTTGAGGACGGTCTGCAGGGTGCGCTTGAGGCCCATGTGCTCGATGGCCGGCTTCATGGAGTTGTAGACGCCGGGGATGCCCGCAGCCCAGTCCTTGGGACCCTTCGAGACCTCGATGTCCTTCTCGTCGATTTCGTTCACACGGGGTTCACTTCGCGTCATCGCGGACGTCCTCCTTCGCGGCCCGGGTGGGGGCACTCCTCGACAGGTGGTCTACCCGCCCTGATACCTCAGGCCTAGCAGGAGACGGGGTGCAGCCGCAAGCCTCCACCGACCCGGGCGGCCCGGTTTGACTCGGGAGGACGGGTTTCTGCGCCGGGTGACCGCGCGGGCTGGTCTAGTTAGTTGACCTAACAAAATGATAAGAGTACGGTTACTTAGAGCAACGAAGTATATGAGCCGGGAGCCTCCATGTCCGTAGGGCAGTCCACCGCTGCAGAACTGGTGCACAACATCTTCGACCTGCAGCGTGCGCTACGGGCGGTCACTGCCGCGAGCATGAAGTTCTCGGAGCTGGGTCCGGCGCACACCGGCGTCCTCTTCTTCATCGGCGAGGGCGGTCCGCTGCGCGCGTCCACCCTTGCGGCCCGGCTCGGGATCGGTCCGTCCGCCCTGAGCAGGCAGCTCGCCGATCTCGAGCAGTTCGGCTTCGTGGTCCGCAGCCCGGATCCGCTGGACGGTCGGGCGTGCCTGCTCTCGCTGTCGCCGCAGGGTCGGGCCTGTCTCGCCGAGACCTACGAGCGCCGGGCCGAGACCCTGCGGGAGATCCTGTCCGACTGGACGGAGCACGAGGCCGAAGCGGCGTCGCTCTCAGTGCAGCACCTCACCACGGCCCTGCGGTCCGCGGGACCGCAGGTGGACGGAACGACCCCTGCGCCGTCGAGCGCATCTCACAGCACGGGCGATGACGGCCGTTCCCACCTGGACCCTGCGTCCGAGATCAGTAAGGAAGACCGCTGATGGTCAGTACTCCCACCGACACGACGGCAGCCGAGGCATCCGGGCGGCGCCCGGCGCCGTCGTCGCACCACGGGGCCGGCGAGCCCATGAGCCACAAGCAGATCCTTCAGGCCCTCACCGGCCTGCTCGCGGGTCTCTTCACGGCGATCCTCAGCAGCACGATCGTCGCGAACGCCCTCCCCACCATCATGAGCGACCTCGACGGGTCGCAGACGGACTTCGCGTGGGTCATCACGGCCGCGCTGCTGGCCAATGCCGCGACCACGCCCATCTGGGGCAAGTTCGCCGACCTGTTCGACAAGAAGGTCCTGGTGCAACTCAGCATCGTGATCTTCGTGGCCGGCTCGGTCCTGGCAGGGTTCGCCCAGACCATCCCCCTGCTCCTCGCGGCCCGGGTCGTCCAGGGTGTCGCCATGGGAGGCCTGACCGCGCTGGCGCAGGCGATCATCGGCACCATCATCGCCCCGCGTGAGCGCGGACGGTATTCCGGCTATATGGGTGGCGTCATGGCCGTCGCGACGGCCGGTGGGCCGCTCCTCGGCGGCTTCATCGTGGACTCGCCCCTCGGCTGGCGGTGGACGTTCTTCGTGTGCGTGCCGCTCGCGATCATCGCCCTGGTGCTGCTGCAGATCACCCTCAAACTCCCCGACACGCGCCGGAAAGCCAGCATCGACTGGCTCGGATCCATCCTGCTGACCGCGGGTGTCAGCCTCATCCTCATCTGGGTCTCCTTCGCGGGGAAGGAGGGCTACTACGAGTGGTTCTCCCGTGAGAGCGCCCTCATGGTCGGCGGCAGCGTCGTCCTGCTCGCACTCCTCCTCGTGGTGGAGTCGAAGGTGGCCGAGCCGATCATCCCGCTGGCGATCATCTCCCAGCGCACCACGGCGCTGGCCATCATCGCCTCGATCACGGTCGGCATCGCCATGTTCGCCAGCTCGAGCTACCTCGGCCAGTACTACCAGGTGGCACGCGGCGCGACGCCCACCGAGGCCGGCCTGCTCACCATGCCCATGATCGCCGGCAACCTCCTCGGCTCGATCGGTGCCGGGCTGCTCGTGACCCGGTTCGGCAAGTGGAAGCGGTTCCTGATCGCCGGTTCCCTCTTCCTCATCGTGGGGCTCGGTCTCGCCGGCACCATCGACCACCTGACCGAGCTGTGGGTCGTGGGCGTCTACACCTTCGTGTTCGGGCTGGGCCTCGGACTCCTGCTCCAGAACCTCGTCCTCGCGGTCCAAAACACCGTGGCCGTGAAGGACATCGGCACAGCCAGTGCGTCCGTCGCCTTCTTCCGCTCCATGGGCGGGGCCGCCGGTGTCGCTGTCCTGGGTGCCATCCTCGGGACGCAGGTGGAGAACAGGACCACCGAGGGTCTTGCCGCTGCGGGCATCCCCGTCAGTGGCGGTGCAGCGGGCGGTTCGCTCGACCTCGTCGACCTCCCCGCGCCGATCGCCGAGATCGTCAGGGCGGCCTACGGCGACAGTACGGCGCTGATCTTCCTCATCACCGCGGTCATCGCCGTCGTCGGACTCGTCTGTGTTCTGTTCATCCGGGAGACCCCGTTGCGCCGGACGGTCGATTTCGCCCAGGCGGCGCCGGCTGGCCCGGCAGCGTCCATGTCACCCGCGGCCACCGGGACGACGCCGTCGGTCGCCGGTGCGCAGGCGGGTTCGCCGGTGGGTGCCGGGTCTGCCGAAGCGCCGTCGGGTTCTTCGTCCGGTGTCCAGTCCGCCGGTGTGCCGTCGGGTTCCCCGTCCGGGACGGAGCCGGCGGGTGCGCCGGCGCAGTCCGCGGCGGACGAGTCCGACGTCGTCGCCGTCCAGCCGTCCCACGGCCGGCACAGTGCCGGTCCGGTGGAGATCCGCAGGGCCGATGTCGGCCGTGCAGCGAGGGAGCTGGGCGCGTTGTCCGCACAGTCCGAGCAGACAGAACGCACGGTGCGGGCCGAGCTCTCCGCGCCCACCGAGCTCGACACACTGGACACCGATCTGGAGGACCGGGCGGGCGCCGGCCGGTAGCTCCGGCCGGGCGCCAGGGGAGGAGGGCGTCAGCGGCGGTCGGCGCTCGGCGGACCGGCGCCCGGATTTTTGTTCCTGCGCCCAACAAACCCCTTGTCCCGGCAGCCGATGTGACGTAGCGTACTTTTCACTGCTCATCGAAACGTTTAGATGGGCACGACGGCGCTCACGCTCCGTCGACCACATCCGAGTGAACACGGGAGGCGGCATGGCCAACATCCACGACGTTGCCCGCGTCGCCGGAGTGTCCATCAGCACCGTCTCCTACGCCCTGAGCGGCAAGCGTCCGATCGGCGAGAAGACCAGGCTCCGGATCGACAGGGCGGTGCGCGACCTCGACTACATGCCGAACGCCGCCGGCAGGATGCTGGCAGGGACGAGGACCCGGATCTTCGCGCTCACGGCCCCGCTGCGCAGTGACACCTACGCGCCGGCGCACATGGCCTTCGTCCTCGCCGTGGCCACCGCCGCGAGGAAATACGACTACGACGTGCTCCTGTTGACGGAGGACGAAGCCATCTCCGGGCTTCGGCGCGTCTCCACGAGCAGGCTCGTGGATGGAATCATCGTCCTGGACGTCTCCATCAATGACGAGCGGGCGGATCTGGTGCGGTCACTCGGGATCCCGGCGGCACTCATCGGCGTACCGGGAGACGCCGATGGACTGGTGTGTGTGGACCTCGATTTCGAGGCCGCCGCGGCCCTGGCCGTCGACCGGTTGGTGGATGCCGGGCACCCGTCCCTGGCGCTGCTGGGCCACCCGGAGGCGGTGTACGAGCGTGGCTCGAACTTCCCGACCCGCTTCCGCGACGGATTCCTGCGCAGGGCGGCCGAGCGCGGGGTCGAGGCCCGGTTCTCGATGGCCGAGACGGGTGCTCCGGCGGTCCGTGATGCGCTGTCCGGGCTACTTGACGTCGAGTCGGCACCCACCGGGATCGTGGTCCACGCGGAGGAGGGTGTCCACCGGGCGCTCCTCGAGGCCGTCGCGGAACGCGGATTGTCCATTCCGCAGGATCTTTCCGTGATCGCAGGGGTGCCCACCTTCGACACGTCCTCCTTCACGCCGCCGCTCGACGTCATCCCGTTGATCCCGGCCGACTCATGCACCCGTGCGGTCGAACTCGCCGTTCGGCAGCTCGACGGCAGGGTCGAACCGTGTGTGGAGCTCATCGCTCCCGTCTACCGTGACCACGGTTCGGTCGCGGCACCTCGGCCGGTCCCGTAGGGCCGAGCCCCCCTTTCTGACCACCTCGACATCCAAACATCCCGCACCCCGCAATCGAAACGTTTCGACAACCGACCGTACAGCGGTCGCCACCACTACGAAGGAGTAGGCATGAGAAAGAACAGACTGATTCTGGGGGCAGCCCTGGCAGCCGCGGTCGCGCTGTCGGGATGCTCGGGCTCCTCGCCCGACGCCGGCTCGGGCGGCGAGGGTGACACGCTGAAGCTCTGGCACTTCGAGAGCGGGACGAGTGCCATGGGCATCGCCTGGACCGAGGCCATCGAGGTCTTCGAGGAGGAGACGGGCGCGACCGTCGAGTTCGAGGAGCGCAGCTTCGAGCAGATTCGCTCCACAGCCAGTCAGGTGCTGAACTCGGACGAGGCCCCCGATCTCCTCGAGTACAACAAGGGCAACGCGACGGCAGGGCTGCTGTCCAGCCAGGGCTTGTTGACCAACCTCGACGAGGCCGTGGACCAGTACGGGTGGGACGACAAGCTGGCCCCGTCGCTGCAGACCACGGCGAAGTACGACGAGCGGGGCATCATGGGCTCGGGCAGCTGGTTCGGTGTCCCGAACTACGGCGAGTTCGTCGAGGTCTACTACAACAAGGACATGTTCGCCGAAGCCGGCGTCGAGGTGCCCACGACGCTCGACGAGTTCGAGGACGTCATGCAGGCGTTCACCGACAAGGGCATCACCCCGTTGGCGCAGTCGGCAGCCGAGTACCCGCTCGGCCAGCTGTGGTATCAGCTCGCTCTCACCCAGGCCGACCGCGACTGGGTCGAGGATTACCAGCTGTACAAGAACCCGGTGGACTGGCAGGGCGAGGAAGTCTCGTTCGCCACGGAGACCGTCAAGGACTGGACCGACAAGGGCTACATCTCGGCCAACGCCACGGGTTCGACCGCTGAGGACGCCGGTACCGCCTTCATCAGCGGCACCAACCCGATCTTCTTCTCGGGCAGCTGGTGGCACAACCGCTTCACCACCGAGGCCACCGGCTTCGAATGGGGTACGTTCCTCTTCCCCGAGGCGGAGCTCGCGCCGGGCTCGGCGGGCAACATGTGGGCCGTACCCGAGAAGGCCGCCAACAAGGAGCTCGCCTACAAGTTCATCGACATCACGATGCGCCCCGAGATCCAGAACCTGATCGGGAACAACGGTGGTGTCCCGGTAGCCGCGGATCCGGCGGACATCACCGACGAGAAGAGCTCGGAACTCATCGCGAACTTCAACGAACTGACGGACAAGGACGGCATCGCGTTCTACCCCGACTGGCCCACGCCCACGTTCTACGACGAGCTGAACGCCGGCCTCCAGGAATTGATGAACGGGACGAAGACGCCGGAGGAGTTCCAGGACCGGATCGGCGAGCAGTACCAGAGCGGCGTCGACGACATCACCGGCTGACAGCCCATCACCCCGATCATCCCTGCCCTGGAAGGTGCACGCCCATGGCGATCACAACCCGGTCGAAGGAGCGCTCCATGCGCCCTACGGCCAGTCTCATCCCAGGTTCCAGCCGCAATGCCTTCTGGCTGTACCTGGTGCCCGGCCTGGCCCTGCTCACGCTCATCATCGTGGTGCCGCTGTTGTGGAACGTCTACCTGACGTTCACCTCCTACCGGGGCATCCGACCGCCCGAATTCATCGGCCTCGAGAACTGGGTGGAACTCTTCGGGGACACCACGTTCTGGACCTCCTTCCGCAACTCCGTGGCGATGATCATCGCCATGGTGGTCGTGCCCACGCTCCTGGGCCTCGTCCTGGCGGCGATGCTGTTCGACCTCATCGGCAGGAAGTTCGGCGGGCGCCTCGCGAGCTTCCTGCGTGCCACCTACTACCTGCCGCAGATCCTGCCCGGGGTCATCGCGGCCATCGTCATCGGCTGGATCCTCAGGCCCGAGAACGGCGCCCTGAACCAGGTCCTCGCTGCGGTCGGTCTCGGCGGGCTGCAGGGCAATTGGCTCGGGGACCCCGATACCGCCCTGCCGAGCATCATGGTCATCATGGTCTGGGTGCAGCTCGGCTACCCCGTGGTCATCTTCATGGCGGCCCTCCAGCGCGTGGATCCCGAACTCTACGAAGCGGCAGAGCTCGACGGCGCCAACTGGTTCCAGCGCTTCCGCGCCATCACGGTCAGCATCATCCGCCCCGAGATCTTCGTGGTCACCCTCACCTGCGCGATCGCGGCACTCAAGGTCTTCGGGCCCATCTACGCCCTGACCGGCGGCGGGCCCGGCACGTCCACGATCGTCCCCGCGTACTACGCGTACAGCGAGTTCTTCCAGTCCCAGCAGGTGGGCTACGGCGCGACGATCGCCACCGCGCTGACGGTGGTCATCGCCGTCGTCAGCATCATCTTCGTCCTCGTGCAGACGAGGCTCGAGCGCAGCGAGGAGGCACGCTGATGGCCGTCCCCACCCTGACCGCACCCGACGCGGTGCAGGAACCACCCCGACCCCGACGGCATAGCGGACGGGCCCGGAAGACTGCCGGCGACTGGGTCGTCCTGGCGGTAGCGGTGCTCATCGGGCTGCTCATCGCAGTCCCGTTCCTGCTGATCCTCGCCAACTCCTTCAAGTCGCCCACCGACTACGCGTCCGGCGGTCCGCTCTCGCTGCCGTCGGCCCTCTACTTCGACGGCATCCTCGCCTTCTGGGAGCGCGTCGACTTCCCGCGCAAACTGTGGAACAGCTTCTTCATCAGCTCGGTCGTGGCCGTGCTCGCTGTCGGGATCTCGATGTTCAACGCCTTCGCCCTCGGCATCGGGCGGGTGCGTGGCCGCACCTGGCTCGTGCTGCTGATCCTCCTCGCCAACATGCTGCCGCAGGAGGTACTCCTCTACCCGCTCTACTTCATGTTCCGGCAGGTGGGTCTCTACGACAGCGTGTGGGCCGTCATCATCATCTTCACCGTCATCCAGAGCGCGTTCGGCACCTATCTGCTGGCCTCCGTGTACGGGACGTTCCCCAAGGAACTGCTGGAAGCGGCGTCACTCGACGGCGCGAGCCGCCGGCAGATCCTGTGGCGCGTCATCTTCCCCATCTCCAGGCCCACGCTCAGCGTGCTGCTCATCTTCTTCTTCATCTGGACCTGGAACGAATTCCTGATCCCGCTGACCTTCCTGGTGGGTAACGACAACCAGACCGTGCCGGTGGCAATCACCGTGCTGCAGGGCGACAGGCTCATGGACGTCACCACCACGAGCGCGTCCGCCCTTCTCGGACTTCTTCCCACGCTCATCTTCTTCCTCATCTTCCAGCGCACCCTCACGCGGGGCATTACAGCAGGAGCAGTCAAGTAATCATGAAGTTCACCGATGGATTCTGGCATGTCCGCCCCGGCGTCGATGCGCAGTACGCGCAGGAGGCCTACGACATCGAGGCTGAGGACTACCGACGGCTCGTCGTCTCGGCCCCGACGAAGGTCATCGAGCGCCGGGGCGACACCCTGAATCGCGCCTTGCTGACCGTGACCCTGAGCAGCCCGCTCGACGGCGTGATCGGTGTGCGGATCGAGAACCACCGCGGTGACGCCCCGCACCAGGGGTTCGAGCTCGTCGGGGCCGTGGAAGGACTCGGCGCAGCGAAGGCGGACGACGACGGCGGCGTGCTCACCGCGGGCGCTCTCACCGCGCGGATCGGCAGGGGATTCCCGTGGAACCTCACCTTCGAGGCTGCGGGACGGACCCTCACCTCCAGCGGCCACAAGTCGGTGGGCCGTATGTGCCTTGCGCCGGATGCGCCCGTGACCACCGAACCGGCCGGGGTCGCCGGTGTGACGGCGACGGGCCGTGCTCCGTCGTCGACCTACCTCCACGCCCAGCTCTCCCTCGGCGTCGGGGAACTGGTGTACGGGCTGGGGGAACGCTTCGGGCCGCTCGTGAAGAACGGGCAGACCGTCGACATCTGGAATGCCGACGGCGGCACCTCCAGCGAACAGTCCTACAAGAACGTGCCGTTCTACCTCACCAACCGGGGGTACGGCGTCTTCGTGAACCACCCGGACCATGTGTCCTTCGAGGTGGGATCCGAGGCCGTCGAGCGTGTTCAGTTCTCCGTGCCGGGCGAGACGCTGGAGTACTTCGTGATCCACGGGCCGACGCCGGCGGACATCCTCGAGCGCTACACCCGCCTGACGGGACGGCCGGCGCAGGTGCCGGCGTGGTCGTACGGCCTGTGGTTGTCGACGAGCTTCACGACGGACTACGACGAGGAGACGGTGGCCCACTTCGTGAACGGCATGGCCGAGCGGGACCTGCCGCTGAGCGTCTTCCACTTCGACTGCTTCTGGATGCGCGAGTTCAGGTGGACGGACTTCGAGTGGGACGCCCGCGTGTTCCCCGATCCCGAGGGCATGCTGGAGCGGCTGCATGGCAAAGGACTGCGGGTCAGTGTGTGGCTGAACCCCTACATCGGGCAGCGCTCGGCACTCTTCGACGAGGCAGCCGAGGCCGGGTACCTCCTGCGTCGGGAGGACGGAACCGTCTGGCAGTGGGACCTGTGGCAGGCGGGTATGGGGTTGGTCGACTTCACCAACCCCGATGCCACGGCGTGGTTCCAGGACAAGGTGCGGACCCTGCTGGGCCAGGGGGTCGACGCGATCAAGACGGACTTCGGGGAGCGGATACCGCTCGGCGTCCGCTGGCACGACGGAACACCCGCGGAGACCATGCACAACCTCTACCCACAGCTGTACAACCGGGCGGTCTTCGATGTGCTCGAGGAGGTCCGGGGCGAGGGCGAGGCGGTGCTCTTCGCCCGGTCCGCGACCGCCGGCGGGCAGCAAATGCCCGTGCACTGGGGCGGCGACAACTCCTCCTCCTTCGAGTCGATGGCCGAGACGCTGCGTGGCGGCCTTTCCCTCGCGCTGAGCGGGTTCGGCTACTGGAGCCACGATATCGGCGGTTTCGAGGGCTCGCCGGACCCTGCTGTCTTCAAGCGGTGGGTCGCTTTCGGCCTGTTGTCGAGCCACTCACGTCTGCACGGCTCGACGAGCTACCGGGTGCCATGGGCATTCGACACCGGCGAGGAGGCCGAGGGCCAGAGTGCTGTCGAGGTCACGCGGACCTTCGCGCGCCTGAAATCGTCGCTCATGCCCTACCTCTATGCCGCCGGGCTGCAGGCCCACACGACGGGGACGCCGTTGATGCGGCCCATGCAGCTCGCGTTCCCCGAGGACCCTGCCGTGGCTTATCTGGACCGGCAGTACATGCTCGGCCCTGACCTGCTCGTGGCCCCCGTCTTCTCCGCGGAAGGCGAGGTGGAGTACTACCTACCGTCCGGGACCTGGACCCACCTGCTCACGGGTGAAGTCGTGGAGGGCGGGGTCTGGCGGCATGAGACGCACGGATTCGACAGCCTGCCGCTGTGGGTGAGGGAGGGAGCAGTACTCGTCACCGGAAGCAAGGACGACCGGCCCGACTACGACTACCTCGATGACCCGCTGGTCACTGTGTATCCGCGTGCCTTCGACGAATCCGGCGAGAACGAGGTCGCCGTCCGTGTGGTGACCCCGTCCGCATCCGAGGGGGTGTTCCGGGTGTCCCGTATGCCGTCGGGATACCGGGTCACCGGCCCCGCTGGTCACGCATTCAGGGCGCGCGTCGCGGGCGGCGGCGACGTCCGCTCCGAGGGCGGGCGTGTCGATCTGGCCGATCAGCCGGATCCGACCCGGGCCGGCCGGTAGCTCCGGTCGGGCGCCTACGCGATGCCGGTGGTGCCCAGCAGCGATCCGACCAGGAAGGTGAAGGCCATCGCCAGCGCTCCACCGATCACGAGGCGGATCGTCGCACGGCGTCGCGAACTCCCGCCCACCTGGGCACTGATCGCCCCGGTGATGGCCAGGGCGACGAGGACCGCCACGAAGGTGATCGGGATCCGGAGCTCGGCAGGCGGGAGGAGGATCGCGAGCAGGGGCAGGACCGCGCCGGCCGCGAAGGACGCCGCTGATGCGAAGGCCGCATGCCAGGGATTGGCGACCTCGAGTTCGTCGATGTTCAGCTCCGCCGACAGGTGGGCTGCGAGGGCGTCGTGCTCGGTCAGCTCGGCGGCGACCTGGCGGGCCGTGCCGGGGGCCAGGCCCTTCTGCTCGTAGAGACCCGCGAGCTCCGCGAGTTCGCCCTCGGGATCCTCCGCGAGCTCCTGGCGTTCCTTCTCGATCAGGGCTTCCTGGCTGTCCTTCTGGCTGCTGACGGAGACGTACTCACCCAGCGCCATGGACACGGAGCCCCCGACCACGGCGGCTGTCCCCGCGACAAGGATCGGCGCGACCGCGTTCGTCACGCCGGCCACGCCGACGACGGTCGCGGCTGTGGACACGATGCCGTCGTTCGCGCCGAGGACGGCGGCACGCAGCCAGTTCAGGCGTCCTGCCACGCCACTGTCATGGGGTTCGCTGCGCTGGACCGGCATATCCGTCATGGAAGCAGTAAAGCACCGGCTCCCTCGCCCGGCTACGGAGGATCGGCTTGCCTTGCTCGCCCCAGTAGCATCGAGGAGTGAAACCGTTCCTGCTCCTGGCCACCCGGTCCGACGATTACGCGGCCGACGCCGAGTACCGGAGCTTCCTGAGCTTCGGCGGCCTCGCCGACGGCCAGTTGCGGCGTGTCCGGCTCGAGGCCGAATCCCTGCCGGCCCTCGATCTCGCGGACTATTCCGGCATCTTCCTCGGAGGCAGTCCCTTCAACTCCTCGGACCCGCAGGAGTCCAAGAGCGCGGTGCAGGTGCGCGTCGAGAGTGAACTCCATCGGCTCCTCGACACGGTGGTCGCCGAGGACTTCCCGTTCTTCGGTGCCTGCTACGGCGTCGGTACGCTCGGGCGGCACCAGGGTGCCGTCATCGACACCACGTACGCGGAGCCGATCGGCGCCATCGACATCACCCTCACCGACGACGGCGTGGCCGATCCGCTGCTCGCGGGACTGCCGTCGTCGTTCTCCGCCTATGTGGGACACAAGGAGGCGTGCGCCGTGCTGCCGCCGTCGGCGGTGCTGCTGGCCTCCTCGGCGACGTGCCCCGTGCAGATGTTCCGCGTGCGCGAGAACGTGTACGCCACCCAGTTCCACCCCGAGCTCGACGTCGAGGCGCTCGTCGGCCGTATCAGGACCTACCGCCACGCAGGGTACTTCCCGCCCGAGGAGGCCGACGACTACATCGCGCGGGCCCAGGCATCCGCGGTGGACCACCCGGCGGCCATCCTCGGCGCGTTCGTGCGGCGGTACGCCCGGGACTGAGCTGCGAGGACGTCGCGGCGGGACGCGCTCAGCCTCGTGTGCGCTCGTCCTGCCGCACCGCGGTCCGGATCCCTCGGGCGAAGCGCAGGGCAGAGGAACGACGTCGGTCGTCCGGCTGTCCGCGGCCCGCTCCGGGGGCGGCGGGGTAGAGGTCCAGCGCCTCCTGGCGTTTCTGCTCGGCCCGGGACGCGACCTCGTCGGTGAATCCCGTGGCGGGGGCGCCGGGTGTGATGACGCCGGCGGAGTCCTGCTGGAACGCAGGCAGGTAGGACCAGCCCGTCCCGAGGTCTCTCAGCGACTGGTGCTTGACGTCGTAGAAGCCGTCCTTGACGCCGATGGCGGTCCCGGCCGCGCCTGCTGCTGCGGCCAGGAAATGCAGGTGGAACCGCGTGGTGAGCCACGTCTGGTCGGCCCGCAGCGGCAGCCCGTCACGCCAAACGGACAGGAAGGGGATGAAGGAGTCGGGATCCATCAGGTCCGCCAACGCGTCGAAGGCCGGTCGGTCGACACCGGGAATCGCTTCGACGTACTGGATCGTCCTGCCCTCGGCCCGGGCCGCCGCCACGGTGGCGCGGACGCCGTCGATCACCTTCCTGCTCTGATCCTCCGACTGCAGGTCGCTCTGGAGGCAGAGCACGAGGTCGGCGCCACCACGGGCCAGTCCTTTGTCCCGCTCCTCCAGCACGCCCAGGAAGGCGTCGTCGAGGCCCAGCGGGACCCCGAGGAACTCCGCCGACGGCTGGTCCCGGACGCTGACGTGATCGAAGCGCTGCAGCAGTTCGACCACGGTCCCCGGATGGTCACCACCCTCCCTGCGCGTTCCCGTGTCGATCATGGGCACCACGGAGAGCCCGGTACCGTACAGCTTCGCGCCGGTCAGCGACTGCACCGCGACGGCGCCGGCCACGAGGCCCGCGTGGAACGGCCAGAGGTCGTTCAGGTAACCACCGCCCAGGAGATGGATGCTCTCCACCTTCCGGAGCCGCTCCAGCCCGAGGTCGTAGGCCGGTGACCCGAAGTTGGTCACCAGGTCGGCGACCCGGCGCATGACGACGTCCAGATCCGTCGAGGAAGCCTCCCAACAGGACCGCCACAGTGTGTTCGTCACGTGCAGTCGTGGGTGCAGGCCGAGGAAGAGTTCGGACGCCAGGCCGGGGTTGGGGCAGTCGAGCCAGACGTCGACATCCGGTCGCGTCGCCGCCAGGTGCCTCAGCCAGGCTGCAGCGATGAGTTCGTCACCGAAATTCGGGTGGCCTGCCGGTGAAACCAGGTAGATGGAGGACATGACTCGTGAGCCTACCAAGTAGTGCGACGGCGTCGGCCGACCACTCCACCGAACGTGCCCTGACGGGGGTCGGTGCCGGGATGTACTGTCGGGAGACAGGCCGCGCAGGGCGACACAGAAGAGGTAGCCGTCATCCGTTTCAGAACGAGAACCAGCACGAGCACCCTTCCGCCCGGCCAGACCGTCCCCGTCCGCCCGGCGCCGGGCGAGAAACGCCACCACCAGGTGTTGATCGTCGGGGGCGGCAATGCCGGCGTCTCCCTGGCCGGCCGGCTGCGCAGATACCGGTTCGACGACGTCGCCGTGATCGAGCCGCGGAGCAGGCACTTCTATCAGCCGCTGTTCTCGCACATCGCGGGAGGGACGGCGGACGCCCTCGAGGCCGTGCGGCTCCAGGCGGATGTCATGCCACCCGGGGTCACCTGGATCCAGGACAAGGCCACGGATGTCAGCACCGGCACCAACACCGTCCTGCTCGCCTCCGGAAGTGCGGTCACCTACGACCACCTGGTCGTCTGCCCCGGCATCCAGAACGACTGGACCGCCATCCCCGGCCTCAAGGAGGCGATGGAGGGGCCCAACGGCGCGTCGAACTATGAATACGAGCTCGCTCCCAAGGCCTGGAAGCTGCTGAGGGACCTGACCCGCGGCACCGTCGTCTTCACCCAGCCGCCCGGACCGGCGTCGTGCGACGGCGCGGCCCAGAAGCCCATGTACCTCGCGTGCGACCACTGGCAGCGCCAGGGTGTGCTCAAGGACATCCGGGTGGTCCTCGCCGTGTCGACGCCCACCATCTTCGGGATGGACATCATCGACGAGGAACTCGACCGGAAGATCGAGGAGTACGGCATCGAGGTCCGGTACAGCACCGAACTGGCCTCCGTCGATCCGGAGGGCCGGACCGTCGAGCTGACGAACACCGTCAGCGGTGCCTCGGAGACCCTGGGCTACGACGTCCTCCACGCCGTCCCGCCCCAGTCCGCCCCCGAGTGGCTGAAGTCCACGGACCTGCCGGCACCCGGCAACCGCACGGGGTTCGTCGAGGTGGATCCCGTGATCCTCCGGCACCCGCGGTTCCCGGACATCTGGTCGCTGGGCGACGCAGCCTCCACGCTGAACTCGAAGTCCGGGGCCGCGTTGCGCATGCAGACGACGGTGCTCGCCAAGAACCTCCGCGCCGTGCGCAAGGGAAAGAAGCCCACGGCCAAGTACAACCACTACTCGGCCTGCCCGTTCGTGGTCAGCCACAACACCGTGGTCTTCTCGGAGTTCGACGACAAGTACGCTCCGATGCCGACCGTGCCCGGCTGGGACGACCTGGCGCGGGAGCGGCGGCTCACGTACGTGGTGGAGCGGTTCGTCCTGCCGAAGGTCTACTGGAACCTCATCCTGAAGGGCCGCGCCTGACCCTCCCGCGGCCCTCGTGGTCCGACCCTTGTTCGTCCCGGGGCGGCGCCGTAGCATCCGGTCATGGAGATCATCGAGTACCACCCGCGGCGCGATCAGCTCGTGTACACCTTCGGGGGAAGTGCTCCCGTCCTGACGGTCCGGCCCGGCTCCGCACTCCGCCTCTGGTCCGAGGACGCGTTCAACAACGCGCTCACCTCCGTGGACGACGTGTCGGGCGAGAAGGTGGATCTGAACTTCGTCAATCCGCAGACCGGACCGTTCTACGTGGAGGGGGCGGAGCCGGGGGATACCCTGGCCCTGCACGTCGTCGACCTCACTCCGGCGCGGTCCTACGGGGCGTCCGCGACCATTCCGTTCTTCGGGGGACTCACCAGCACCGACCGCACCGCGTCCCTGCACGATCCCCTGCCCGACACCACCTGGATCTACCACGTCGACACCGAGCGGCGGACGGTCGGGTTCCAGGCGCGCCGCGGGGACTTCGAGGTCGCACTGCCGCTCGAGCCGATGCTCGGGACCGTCGGCGTCGCGCCGCCCGGCGGGGAGGTGCGGTCGTCGCTGGTGCCCGAACGGTTCGGCGGCAACATGGACGCACCGGACGTCAAGGCCGGCACCACGGTCTACCTCGGAGTCAATGTGGAGGGCGCACTGTTCTCTATCGGGGACGGCCACTACCGCCAGGGTGAGGGGGAGGCCTGCGGCACCGCCGTCGAGGGAGCGATGCACTCGACCATCATCGTGGACCTCATCAAGGGCGGCGCCCCGGCGTGGCCGCGGCTCGAGACGGACTACCACTGGATGGCTGTGGGGTCCTCCCGTCCCATGGAGGACTCATGGCGGATCGGTCAGCTGGAGATGATCCGCTGGTTCCAGGACCTCTTCGGGTTGCACCAGCTGGATGCCTACCAGCTCCTGACGCAGACCGCCCTGGCCCCGATCGCGAACGCCGTCGACGCCAACTACAGCGTGGTGGTGAAAGCGCCCAAGGCGCTCTTCCCCGCCGTCGATGCGTACGGTGGCCTCCACGCCCACCTGAGACGGCAGGGCGCCGAGCTCCACTGATCCCGGGACCCCACCCATCACCGACCGAAGGACTGCCATGGACCTGCATCTCGACGGCACCACCGCTCTCGTCACCGGCGGCACGAAAGGCATCGGCCGCGCCATCGTCGAATCGTTCGCAGGAGAGGGAGCGAACGTCGCATTCTGTGCCCGCGATGCCGACGAGATCGCGGCGACCGAGACGGCGCTGTCGTCCTCCAGTGGGCGAGTGGTCGGCCATGTGGTCGACGTCGGGGACGGGCCGGCGCTCGTGCGCTGGGTCGCGGCCGTCGCCGACGAGTTCGGTGGCATCGACTCGGTGGTCAGCAATGTCAGCGCCCTCGCGATCGCGGACTCCGAGGAGAACTGGGAGGCGAGTTTGCGGGTCGACCTCATGGGCACGGTCCGTCTGGTCAAGGCGGCGCTGCCGCACCTGGCGCGCAGCGCGACGCCGTCGATCACCGCGATCTCGAGCGTCTCGGGCCGTGAGGTGGACTTCGCCTCCGGCCCCTACGGGACGGTGAAGACGGCGCTGATCGCCTACATGGCGGGACTGGCCTATCAGCTCGCCGGGCAGGGGATCAGGGCCAACACGGTCTCGCCCGGGAACACCTACCACGAGGGCGGTGTGTGGCCGAGTATCGAAGAGGGGAACCCGGAACTGTTCGCGACCGCGCTGGCCCTCAACCCGACGAGACGGATGGGCACCCCGCAGGAGGTGGCCGACGCCGTCGTGTTCCTCGCGAGTCCGCGCTCGAGCCGCACCACCGGCGCCAACCTGCTGATCGACGGCGCGCTCTCGCGGGGCATTCAGCTCTAGACCGGCATCCGGCCCCCGCCGTCCGACCTCCTGTCCGACCTCCTGTCCGACCTCCTGTCCGACCTCCTGTCCGACGGCGGCCACCGGTTCGCCCGGGACGGCGGCTCCTCGACGCCGCCTGCGCGAGCGGATCGGCGGCGGGGTCTAGACCGTCAGGTCCTGGTAGTCGGGATGCTCCTGGATGAAGGCCGCCACGAACTCGCACCGGGGGACGACGGCGAGGTGCTGCCGGCGGGCGTCGTCGAGCGCATACCGGATCAGGGTGCTGCCGATGCCCCGGCCCTCGACGTCCTGGTCGACGACCGTGTGCGTGAACGTGATCGACTCGCCGGACCGTTCGTAGGCGGCCGTACCGACGGGACTGCCGTCGAGAGTGGCCACGTAACGGTTCTCCGCCTCGTGGTTGCTGATCCGGACTTCGGTGGTGTCGGTACTCATTCCGTCACCCTCGCATCCGTGCCGACCGGGGGTCAACGTGTTCCGCT
This sequence comes from Arthrobacter sp. Ld5, assembly GCF_051172775.1. Lineage (NCBI taxonomy): Bacteria > Bacillati > Actinomycetota > Actinomycetes > Micrococcales > Micrococcaceae > Arthrobacter > Arthrobacter sp. Ld5. The sequence continues at coordinate 110,521 of NZ_JBPKBO010000003.1, read as the reverse complement.
CCGGCGGAAACGGGGCGCGCCGTTCCGCGCGACGATCAGCGCTCCCACGTGCGGCGCCGCACACGATGTACGGTCTGGACCATGACGTCGAACATCCTGGTGACCGGTGCGAGCAGGGGGATCGGCGCCGCCGTCGCCCATGAGCTCGCCGGACGCGGGCACCGCATCGCTGTCCATGCCGGCCGTGACCGGGCCGCCGCCGCGGCTGTACGGGACGCGCTGCCGGGCGACGGCCATGTGGCGGTCGTCGGCGACATTGGCGACCCCGAGACCTGCAGGCGCATCGTCGACGAGGCCGTGGGCGGACTGGGTGGGGTCGACGTCCTGGTGAACAATGCCGGCATCTTCGAGGCACATCCCATCGACACCGTGTCCTTCGAGGACTGGCAGGAGGCGTGGCGCCACACGCTGGAGGTGAACCTGCTGGGGCCTGCGAACCTGGCCTGGCTCGTCGCCCGGCATCTCCTCGACCGGCCGGCCGGCCCGGAGGGTGGCCGACTCGTCAGTGTCGGATCGCGGGGTGCGTACCGGGGGGAGCCCGTCACGCCGGCCTACGGCGCGAGCAAGGCGGCGCTGCACTCGATGACCCAGTCCCTGGCCGTCGCCCTCGCCCCGCACGGCATCCTCGCCGCCGCCGTCGCGCCTGGATTCGTCGAGACAGACATGGGGAGAACCGTGCTGGACGGTCCGCAGGGTGATGCGGTGCGTGCGCAGAGTCCGTTCAACCGTGTCGCGACGCCGGAGGAGGTGGCGCAGACGGTCGGCTGGCTCGCGAGCGATGCTCCGTCGTGGGTCAGCGGCACCGTGATCGACGTCAATGGAGCGTCCTACCTGCGGTAGCCGACGGGTCAGATGAGGTGGATGCCGCCGTGGGCGAGCGCGCGCAGGTCCGTCCTGCGCTCGAGGTGGCGGTGGAACAACTCCACATTGCTCCCCTCAGCCGAGGCGAGAGAGGATCCCGCCGTGATGAACGCGGTGCCAAGACGGATGAGGGCCCGTGACGTGAGTCCTCCCCGGGGCGGTCCAGTGAGGACGACGTATCCGGCGGTCAGTGGCGTGCTGGTCATGACGACTCCTGGGGATCGATGAGGGGGAAGGCATTGAAGTGGAGCTGGACGGGCCGGGTCCCGGAGGCACCCGGTTCGGAGCGGTAGGCGTCGAGTTTCTCGCGCAAGATCCCGGTCATCTCATGGGTGAGTGCAGCGAGCTGGTCAGCCGTCAGGTAGGCGTTCATGGTCGCGATCACGGCCGCATCCGCCCATTCGGGTGGAACGGACTCGCATCCGCCGGCCATGAAGGCCGCGAGGGCTTCGGAACGGCCGCGTTCGAACTGGCGGTTCACCTGGCGGGTGGCTTCCCGGGTCGTGGGATCCTGCTCCAGCTCCGGGGTGCTGAGCGTCAGGGAGCCTGGGGGCCGTTCCCACCACCTTTCCCGGGCGGAGCCGCGATCCACCTCGCGGACGAGGCTGTGGCGCGCAAGCTGCCGCAGGTGGTAGCTCGTCGACCCGCTGGATTCCCCGATGCGCTTGCCGATGCTGCTGGCGGTCTGTGGGCCATAGCTGGAGAGGACCTCGAGCAGCTGGATCCGGAGGGGATGGGCGAGCGCCTTGAGGGCTGCTCCATCCAGAACGCGGTTGCCGGCGTCGGCTGGGCCCTCCGTGCTGCCTGTCGTCTCTTCCATGACACCAGTGTGCACTTGCAAAGAAAGCTTTGCAATACTTTCTTTGCATGGTGTGGTCATGCACGTGGATGGAGGTGTGGCGCGTCGTCGGGCAGGTTCGGTGCGCCGTCATCGGGTAGGTGTCGTTTGTCGTCGTCGGGTACGTCGCGGTGGCGGGGCGGCGCGCGGGCGGGGCGGGGTGCGGGCGGGGCGCGTGACGCCGTCGGGCATGTCCCGGGGCGGTGGGGAAGTGCTCCGGCGGATGACGCTCCGTGACGGCGACGGGTGGACGACGGCGTGCCGACCCACCTACGCTCGGGACCAGAATCAAGAGCTCCAACGCAAAACCCTGGTTCGTTGGACGGCAACCCTCTCGCTGTAGTGGGGTGCCCCAGGTGAGGATTCGGCCCGGCACGGACAGTGCGGGCAAGTATGGCGCTTCCGCCACGGCAGTGCCCCGACATGAGGACTCTTCATGCCCACACCACCGCGCCGTATCCGCTTCAACGCCTTCGACATGAACTGTGTAGGACACCAGTCACCCGGTCTGTGGCGCCACCCCGAGGACCAGTCCTGGCGCTACAAGGACCTGAGCTACTGGGCGGAGCTGGCGAAGACCCTGGAGAAGGGGGTTTTCGACGGCATCTTCATCGCCGACGTCCTCGGCACGTACGACGTGTACGGCGGTTCCAACGAGGCCACGCTGAGGCAGGGGACGCAGACGCCGGTGAACGATCCGTTCCTGCTCGTCTCCGCCATGGCGCTCGTCACCGAGAACCTCGGGTTCGGCGTCACCGCCGGTACGGCCTACGAGCACCCCTATCCCTTCGCGCGTCGGCTCTCCACGCTTGACCACCTCACCAAGGGACGCGTCGGATGGAACGTGGTGACCGGCTACCTGCCCTCGGCTGCCCGCAACATGGGCCATGAGGATCAACTCGAGCACGATGCGCGCTACGACCATGCCGACGAGTACCTCGAGGTCCTCTACAAGCTGCTCGAGGGATCGTGGGAGGACGACGCCGTGGTGCGCGACCGCGAGACCGGTGTCTTCACCGATCCGGCGAAGGTCCACGACATCGACCACGACGGCACCTACTTCACGGTCCCGGGGATCCACCTCAGTGAACCGTCGCCCCAGCGGACGCCGGTCATCTTCCAGGCGGGAGCGTCCTCCCGCGGCATCGCGTTCGCCGCCGGCAATGCCGAAGCGGTGTTCGTCGCGGCGCCCACGAAGGAGGCGCTGAAGGGTGTGGTCAGCAAGATCCGGGATGCGGTCGAAGCCGAGGGCCGCGATCGCTATTCGGTGCGGATCTACACGCTGCTCACCATCATCACGGACGAGACGGAGGAGAAGGCCCACGCCAAGCATGCCGACTACCAGCAGTACGTCAGCTATGAGGGAGCGCTCGTCCTCGTCTCGGGATGGCTCGGCGTCGACCTGTCCGCCTACGATCCGGATGAGCCGCTCGGCAACGTGAAGTCCAACGCCATCCAGTCCGCTGTCGCGAACTTCCAGAAGGTGAACGACGACGGCTCGCCGTGGACCGTGCGGGACATCGCCGAATCGGCGGGGATCGGCGGGCTCGGTCCGCGTCTCGTCGGTTCGGGTGTGCAGGTCGCCGACGAGCTCCAGGCGTGGGTCGAGGAGACCGACGTCGACGGCTTCAACCTCGCCTACGCGATCACCCCCGGGACCTTCGAGGACGTCGTCGAGTTCGTCGTGCCGGAACTGCAGAAGCGTGGTGTCTACCCGACCGAGTACACGGAGGGAACCCTGCGGCACAAGCTGTTCGGGAAGGGCGACCGGTTGCCCGCGGAACACCGTGGTGCGCGGTACCGGCTCCAGTCGGTCCGTCCCTGACGTGTGTCGGTTCGTCCGCTCCGTTGGTCCACCTTCTGCATCCGATGGTTCTCGGAGGGCTGCGCGCGTCAGTTCCCTGAGCGCCAGGAGCATTGATCACGATCCGCGGGAATAGGCCTCCGCTCGCGGCAGAACCCCTGGGCGGAGGTGGTCAGGGCGAGGGTTCGGGGACTAGCGTCGAAGACAAGGCATTCAGTCGATCGACAGAAGGAGTTCCCATGTCACGCGTAGCCATCATCGGTGGGCACGGAAAAGTAGCACTGCACCTCACGAAGATCCTCACCAGTCAGGGCCATCAGGTCAGTTCGATCTTCCGTAACCAGGATCATGCCGGCGACGTCGAGCAGGCAGGCGCAACGCCGGTCGTGGCCGACGTCTCCGAACTGTCGGTGCAGCAGATGGCGGATGTGTTCCGTGGTCACGACGCCGTCGTGTGGTCCGCCGGCGCAGGAGGTGGAAGTCCCGAAGCGACGTATGCCGTGGATCGGGATGCGGCGATCCGTTCGATGGACGCCGCTCAGGAAGCTGCTGTGGGTCGCTACGTCATGGTGTCCTACCTCGGAGCGGGAAAGGACCACGGTGTCCCGGAGGACAACAGCTTCTTCCCCTACGCCGAGTCGAAGGCTGCGGCCGATGAGCACCTGCGCAACTCGGAGCTCGCCTGGACCATCCTCCAGCCGGGAGCGCTCACCACGGATCCAGGCACCGGGATGATCGAGGTGTCGGCCGAGCCGCAGCAGGACTCGGTGGCCCGTGAGGATGTCGCGCTCGTCGCCGCGGTCGTGCTCGGCAACCTCGGCACGGTGGACAAGACCATCCAGTTCAACAGTGGTGAGACGCCGGTCACGGAGGCCATCGAGGCCGCGCTGTAGGCCGGAACAAGCGACACGAAGGCGGCGCCCTGTCGGGGCGTCGCCTTCGGTGTGTCAGGCGATCGTCGTCCGTGGTGCGGTGGGTGAATGGTCCTGATTCCCGGGGGTCCCCACCGGACGCACGGGTCGGACCGCATGCACAGGGCTCCTCGGGCGTGCGTTCTGCCTCGGATGTACCAGGTGCACGTCCTGCTCCGGATATGAGGGGCGTCAGCGTGCACGTTCGACTCCGGACGGACGTGCTGGACGCACCGGACGCACCGATCACCCGGTGCTGCGCTCCCCGGCGTCAGGATGACGCTCCGCGACCCTCGAGAACTTCGGGGCCGTCGTGACGTCCGAGACTTGCGCGGCCTCCGGGGCCGACGCGGCCTCCACTGCGTCCGGGGTCGACGCGACGTCCGTGAACTTTGGGGTCGACGTGCCATCCGCGAACTCCGAGCAATCCGCGATGTCCGCGAACTCCAAGGTCGCCACGGCCTCCGAGCCCTCCCCGAGCAACCGGGCGGCCTCGTCGAACAGTGCCGTGTCGACTGCCTGTCCTGCCTGCCAATACCTGTTTCGTCGGGCGATCCGCGGAGGGCCGGATGTCCGCGGCGCCGTGAACCACGGGATGCCACGTCGGGCTTCCACGGTCCAGGTCCCCTGATGAATCACGTGATGGTGCCGTGAACAGAGCAGGACTCCGTTGTCGATGCTCGTCACGCCTCCCTTGGACCACGGCTTCAGATGGTGGGCTTCGCACCAACTGGCGGGGATGGAGCAGTCAGGGAAAGCGCAGCCCCTGTCCCTCGCGACGAGCGCTCGCCGAAGATGCGGCGGAAAGAGCCGTTGTGCCCGTCCGACATCGAGGACCTGACCCCCGTTGCCCAGGACCACCGGGATGATGTCGGCGTCACACGCCAGCTTCCTGATATTCCTCGCACTCATCTGCTCGGAGAAAACTGCATACCCCGCGCGATGAGTAGCACCGACGAGGTCCTTGTAGTCGATGGTCACCATGACCTGAGGGCGATGCCCGCCCGTCGCGGGAAGCGTCGCCGTGCTCAAGGTGAGCCTGCAGGCGGCGACGAGCCCATCGAGCAGGCTCTGCGCTCTCGTTGCCGTCGGCGGGTCAGCGACTCCGGCTATGGAAGACCCCGAAGCGACGGAAGCCACCACCTCCGAAGCCCTCGGGACATCCGCTTCGTCAGAAGTGCCCGATGCGCGGACGGTCGCGGAGCCCTCTGCCCGGCCCGCGGTGCTGCGCGGATTCGCCGTCGAGTTCATGACGGTCGCGAGCAACTCGAACTGCTCGTCCGTCGCACCGATCTCCAGGTAGTGCAGTCCATGACGCCTGCCCCGGAAAAAGACGCCCTGCCGTGCGCGCAGCACCTTGTCCGTGGGTTCCTGCCCGTCCTGATCGAGAACGCTCTCCCAGCGGCGCGCCAGCACCCGAAGGATGTCCTCGTCGGATTCCATCGCCTGTCGGGTCAGGTGGTGCTCCATCGACCCGCGTTGGTCCGGCGTCGCGAACGAGTCCACCCGCTGCATCGCCTGAGCCACGAGGGTGGCGGCCCGACCGCTGATGAGCCCCGAGGTCACGGCAGCGCCCAGGCTGATGAGCCGGGGAGGAACCGGTGCGCCGGTCGGTAAGACGCGAGGGAGGATCAGGTCGGCAAGGCTCAGGCGGCGTCTCGCCTCACCGCGGCTGATCCGCAGCGTGGCCCGCAGGAAGTCGGCGCAATCCCTGAACCCACTGCCGACCGAGGCGCACCGGGCAGCAGGCCCGGCGGGAGCATCACCTCTGATCGACTGCTCTGCCCGCGCCAGGAGCGAGCCGCTGCCGGATTGCTCGTCGTCGGCAAGGTGATGCTCTTCAGCCAGCCGAGCCGCCAAAATTTGGAGGTGGTCGACGATCCTCGAGGCGCGTTCGATCGCCAGGAGAAGGCCCGCGACCTCCTGCCGGGACCGAGTGCCCTGGCCCTGGCCGATATCACGGGTGCACTCGGCAAGCGCTGCGCATGACCTGTCCAGGGGGCTCGGAGGTGCGGTCAGACGCTCGACCGGGGCGGTAGTCATGCCTCGATTTTATCGAACATGGGTACTATTTCGGCGGCTGGGAAGGGAATGTGGAGGAAGAGTGGCTGCTGGTTGTCGACATACCGAGGGGTGCTGGGGATACTGGGCCGGTGCCCGGTCGGGTACCCAGCCGCACGCGACACGCCGTCCGCTACGAAGCTCCCTCCGAGGGCGCACACGAGAGCGCACACGAGGGCGCACACGACGGTGCCTCGGCCGACGGCGTGCCCGGTCGGGCGCCCAACCGCACGCGACACGCCGTCCGCTACGAAGCTCCCTCCGAGGGCGCACACGACGGCGCGCACGACGGCGCCCGGCCTACGACGCGTCCGACGACGACCCCGTCGTGCCCGGCGGCGCCCCGGCCGATGACGACCGCGTCGTGCCCGACGGCGCCTCGGCCGACGACGACCCCGTCATGCCCGACGGCGCCCGGCCTACGACGATCCCGACGATCCCGACGATCCCGACGACCCCGTCGCCCCGTCCGACGTCGCCCCCGGCGCGTCACCCGCCCGCCACACGAACGCGGGGATCGTCCCGTTGATCTCCCGGTCACCCACGATCCTCGACTTGTAGATCACCGGGTTGTGCGACGAGATGGTACGTGCGTTCCGCCAGTGCCGGTCGAGCTGGAGCCCCCTGCGGGTCGACGACGCCCCGAGCGCGTTGAACATGATCGAGGCGGCCCGCTGGACCTGTTCCGTCACCACGATCTGTGCCTGCGACGACGCGAACTCCACCGCTACTGCGGCGGAGTCCGCGTCCTCATGCGGGAGGTCGAGGTGTGCCTCGTATGCCTCCTGCACCAGTTCGGCCACCCGCAGTGCAGCAGCCTCGGACGCGAAGGCGAGCGCCGAGACTTCCCCCACGACCTGCTGCACCTGGATGTCCTCACTGGGTCTCGTGCCGTTCCCATGGCTGAAGGTGCGGGTCCTGCCACGCACCCCCGCAGCCACGTCCCGGACAGCTGCCCGCGCGATCCCGGCAAGGGTCGCGACGTGGACGAGCTGGTACACGCCGGTGTCGTACGGCGGATGCTCGGTCTCGGTGATGACGTCCGCAGCAGGTACGACGACGTTGCGGAAGATCGACGTACCGCTGGCGGTGAGGCGCTGACCGAAGCCGTCCCAGTCGTCGACGACCTCGACCCCCGGCGCATCCCGCCGCACGAGCGCGATGACGTCGGCGCCGTCGCTCGTTCGCGCACCCGTCTGGATCCAGTCCGCGTACAAGCTGCCGGTGGTGTAGTACTTGGTGCCGTCGACCCGGTACACATCGCCGTCGCGCGTGATGGTGGTGCTGACACCGCCGACGGGGACCGGTCCGGTCTCGGTCCACGCGTTGCCGAGCACCGCGCCCCGGGCGATGCGCCGCAGCCACACGGGATCGGCGGCGTAGAGGCGGTCCTCGACGAACGCGATGTGGCAGCGCAGCGCCTGCGCGAGGTTCGACTCGGCAGCAGCGAGCTCGATGAGCAGCCGGAAGAACTGCGGGGCGCTCACCCCGGCTCCGCCGTACTCGAGTGGCACCCGCAGCGCGGTGAAGCCGGCGTCCGCCAGCCGGCGCACCTGCGTGTGCAGGAGGATCCGCTCGTCCTCGCGCCGAGCAGCGCCGGTGGCGATTTCCTCGAACAACGGACGGAAGCGTTCGGCGAGCTGCGCATACGTGAGCTGGGTGGTCGGGGATGTGAGTGTCTCTGCGGTCATCGGTCGGCTCCTGCCGGGTCGTGGAACGGGGTGGGTGCGGATGCGCCGGGACCGGCGTCCGGAGCGCCGGCGGGACGGACGACGGCGGTCTCCCGGGCGGGCATGGCGGGCACGGCGTCGAGCAGGGCCCGCGTGTAGCCCGTGGCCGGCGCGGTGAAGATCGACGACGCCGTGCCGGACTCCACCACGCGTCCGTCCTTGAGCACCAGGACGTCGTCGCTCACGTGGTGGATGACACCGAGGTCGTGGCTGATGAACAGGTAGCTGAGCGCGAGCTGTTCCTGCAGGTCCGCCAGGAGGTCGAGGACCTGCGCCTGGATGGAGACATCGAGCGCGGAGACGGGTTCGTCGAGCAGCAGGACGCGGGGCTGGAGCGCCAGGGCCCGGGCGATCGCGACGCGCTGCCGCTGGCCGCCCGAGAGCGTGAGCGGTCGCCGGTCGACCAGATCCAGTGGCAGCCCCACCTGCCCGAGGAGCTTGGCCGCACGGTCCCGTCGCTCACCGGCGGCCCCGATGGATCCGGCGTCGAGGGCGTCGGTGATGATGCGGCCCACGCTGAAGCGGGGGTCGAACGAACTCAGCGGATCCTGGTTGACGAGCTGGATGTCCGGTCGGTGGGGGCGACGGAGGGCTTCGCCGATACCGCTTCCGACCCACGGCAGGCCCCCGAGGGCGACCGTGCCGGCGTCGGGATCGGTGAGGCCGAGCGCGATGCGCGCCGTCGTCGACTTGCCGGACCCCGATTCGCCGACGATGCCGAGCGTCTTCCCCGCGGCGAGTGTGAAGGAGACGTCGTCGACGACGGTGCGGCGCGTGCCGGCCGGGCCGGCGTAGGCCTTCACGAGGTTCCGTGCCTCGATGGCAGGGGCGTCGTCGGAGAACGCCGAGCGCCGCGTGGGCCGGGTGGCTACCGAGACCCGCGGCACGGCGGACAGCCGGGTGCCCTTGCCGGCGGCGGAGGGGACGGCGTCGATCAGCTGGCGCGTGTACTCGTGCCGGGGATTGCCGAGCACCTCGTCCGCACGCCCGGATTCGACGATGCGCCCGTGCTGCATGACGGCGATCTCGTCGGCCAGATGGCTCACGACGGCGAGGTCGTGCGAGATGAGGATGAGCCCGCGTCCCTGCTCCTTCAGCCCTGCGAGTAGTTCGAGGATCTGTGCCTGCACGGTGGCGTCGAGCGCGGTGGTCGGTTCGTCGGCGATCACGAGGCGCGGGTCGAGCACGGTGGCCTGGGCGATGAGCGCCCGCTGCCGGAGTCCGCCGGACAATTCGTCGGACCGCTGGCGTGCGCGGACCACGGGGTCGGGGATGCCGGCGTCGCGCAGCGCGGCGTGGATCCGCTCCTGCCGTTCGGCCCGTCCCCGGATTCCATGGGTGCGGAGGGCCTCGTCGATCTCCTGGCCGACCGTGCGGAGGGGATCGAGGGAGACGAGGGCGTCCTGCAGTACGTAGCCGATGTCCTTGCCGCGCAGGCGCCGCCACTGCCGCTCGGACAGGCGGGTGGCGTCGCGGCCGAGGACGTCGAGGCGGTCGGCCGCCACCCGGGCGTTAGGGGCGTTCAGTCCCGCGAGCGTGCGAGCCGTCACGGTCTTGCCGGAACCCGACTCGCCCACGAGGGCGAGCGCCCGGCCGGGTGCGAGCGCTAGCGACACGTCGCGGACGACGTCGACCGTGCCACGCGGGGTGGTGAAGGACACGGTGAGGTTGTCGATCGCGAGCAGCGGCTGCTCGGCGGTGTCCCTGAGGTTGGTGTGGGGGTCAGTCATGGTCAGACCTCTGCTTCGAGTCGGCGCTGCAGGTGGTGTCCCACCACGGTGGTGGTGAGGGCGGCGAGGGTGATGAAGATGCCGGGGAAGGCGGCGATCCACCAGGCGACCTGGAGGTAGTTGCGGCCGTCGGCGAGCATGGCGCCCCACTCCGCGGCCGGCGGCTGCGCCCCGAGGCCGAGGAAGCTGAGCGAGGATGCCCAGACGATCGCCTGGCCGATCCCGAGGGTGACGAGCACGAAGAGGGGCCGCGCCACGTTGGGGATGATCGTGGACCAAAGCAGGTGGGTCCGGGACCGGCCGAGCGCGAGGGCTGTTTCCACATAGGGGGCCGCGATGACCTGCAGGGTCTGCGTGCGCAGCATCCTGGCATAACCGGGGGCTGAACCGACCCCGACGGCGACGGCGGCGGTGACGACGCCGGTGCCCGATACCGCGATGACGATCAGGGCCAGGAGCAGGCCCGGAAAGGCGAACAGGATCTCCACGAAACGGCAGATCGCCGAGTCCAGCCACCGGCCCGAGACGCCCGCGGTGATGCCGAGGGCGCCGCCGAGGAGCAGGCCGATCGCTGTGGCGGCGAGCCCGAGCAGCAGGGACTGCCCTGTGCCGGCGATCACCCGGGAGAAGACGTCCCGTCCGTTCTGGTCGGTGCCGAACAGGTGCGCGCCGCCCGGGGGCTGGAAGGCGTTGGCGGGATCGATCTCGAACGGGTCCTGCCGCAGGAAGACGGACGGGACGACGGCGGCGAGGACGAGGAAGGCGAACAGTGCGGCAGCGATCCAGACACCGATCGGGGTGTTGCGGACCAGGCGTCCGGCCCGGGACGGGGCGGGCGCGGCCGGGGCGACGGTGCCGCCCTCCGCCGTCGTGGGGCCGAGGGTGAGGCTCATGCTGCGGATCCCTTCGGGTTCGTGCGGGGGTCGACCACGCGGTAGAGGATGTCCACCACGAGGTTCACGAGGATGTAGACCGCGGCGATGATGACCACCACGGCGAGGGTGATGGGCAGGTCGCGGTTCACGATGGCGTCCACGAGCGACCTGCCGAGGCCGGGACGGGCGAAGATGATCTCCGCGACGACGGCGGAACTGACGAGCGAGCCCACCGCCCAGGCGGAGAGCGTGAGGCCGGGGAGGATCGCATGCCGGAGGGCGTGGGTGAGCCGGACGGCGGTGTCGCTCAGGCCGCGGGCCCGGGCACTGAGGACGAACGGCTGCGCAAGGGCGTCCTCGAACGAGGAGCGGGTGACCTGGGCGATGAACCCGGCCAGGGGGATCGCGAGCGAGAGCGCCGGCAGCACGAGCGACCGGAAGCCGTCATTGCCCGCCACCGGGAACCAGCCGAGGGTGACGGCGAAGACCACCGCGAGCATGATGCCCACCCAGAACTGAGGGAGGGAGGCGAAGAGCACCTCGACGGCGCGGCCGGCGCCGTCGAGCACGCGCCCGCGCCCCACGGTGAGGAGGGTGAACGCGAGGGCGATCACCCACGCGAAGACCAGGGCCAGCCCGGCGAGCTGCAGCGTGGGCAGGATCTGCGGCCCGATGATCTCCAGGACCGGGACCTTGAAGATGTACGAGACGCCGAAGTCGCCGCGGACGAGATGTCCCAGATAGGAGAGGTACTGCACGAGTACGGGCTGGTCGAGCCCGTACTCCGCGCGGACCGCCGCGACCGTAGCCGCGGACGGTGAGGAGCCCGCACCGCCGAGGATCGCCGTGACGGGATCGCCCGGCGTGAGGCGCAGGACGAAGAAGGTGAGGGTCACGGCCGCCCAGAGGACGAAGAGGCTGCCGGCCGCCCGCTTCGCGACGACCTTGCCGGCGGGGCCGGCGGTCGCCGTCGTGCGGGCTGCGGCGCTGAGGGAATCGAGGGATCGGGTACTCATTCGGAATCCACCGCCGTGACGTCGTAGAGGTAGGGGAGGGACAGGCTCGGCTCGAGGGTGAGGTTCCGGTAGCGGTCGCTCCGGAGCGCCACCTGGCTGGCCTGGTTGTAGAGGGGCAGTTGCAGCGCGTTGTCGCTGACGATCCGCTGCGCCCGGTAGTAGAGGTCCCCGCGTTCGGCGGGGTCGTCGGTGGCGAGGGCGTCGTTGAGGATGCCATCGAGCTCGGGGTTGCGGAAACCGGATCCGTTGGGCACGAAACCCGCCGATTCGGTGTACTCGGAGGAGAAGACGATTCTCAGGACGTCGGCCGTGTTGGTGTTCCAGTAGTCGGCGCGGAGGTCGTAGTCGAAGGTGTTGCCGAGTTCGCTGACGGTTGCACCGTCGCCGTTCTCGATGAGCACCTCGAAACCGGCCTTCTTCGCCGTCGCCTGGATCTGCGTCACGAGCGCCTGATGCGCGGTGGGCCACGCGCCCGGTGTGTAGGGGAAGTGAACGGTCAGGCGCTCGCCGTCCTTGATGCGGAAGCCCTCGTCGTCGCGCTCCGTCCAGCCGGCCCCGTCCAGGAGACGTGCGGCCTTCTCCGGGTCCGGATCGTAGACGTGCTCGAAGTCGGGGGAGTAGAACCCCGTGGTGGAGCTCAGCGGTCCGCCGGCTCGGGTCACCGTGCCGAAGTAGACGCTGTCGATGCCGGCGTCGAGGTAGGCGCTGTGCAGGAACGCCTTCCTGACCGCGAGATCGTCGAACGGTGCGCGCGTCGTGTTGAGGATCAGGTTCGTCGGGTTGCCGGGCCGGTCCTGCAGGATGAGCTCCACGTGCGGGTCGGCCTCCGCCTCGTCGAAGTGGACGGACGGCATGAGGTCCAGGGCGTCCACCTGGCCGGCCCGGAGCAGCCCGTAACGCGTGGAGTCCTCCGGGACGATCCGCCACTCGATCTTCTCGATGTGCGCCGGACCCTGGTGCTGCGCGTAGGGCGGGGCTGAGTTGTAGTCCTCGTTACGGACGAGGCTGACCCTGGACTGCGGTACGTAGTCGACGATCTTGTAGGGGCCGGTCCCCACGGGTGCGTTGCAGTTCTCGGCCTGCGGGCGTTCGAGCGCCTCCGGCGATTCGATGCCGAGGAAGGGCTGCGCGAGCACCTCGAGGAACGCCGCGTACGGGCGGTTGAGGGTGACGACGGCCGTGGTCTCGTCCACGACCTCCGTACCGACATAGGGCTTGAGGTAGCCGCCGGCCGTCCCCGACTGCGTATCCGGGTCGACCATGTGGTCGAGGTTGGCCTTGACTGCCTCCGCGGTGAGCCGGGTGCCGTCGGTGAAGTGGACGTCGTCGCGCATCGTGAAGGTGTAGGTGAGGCCGTCGTCGGACACCGACCAGTCCGTGGCCAGCCACGGGTGGATCCGGCCCTCCTTGTCCTGCGAGACCAGGGAGTCAAGGTAGTTCGCGGCGATGGACGCCTGTGGCATGTCCCCGTTGACGTGGGGATCGAGGCAGGAGATGTCCTTGCCGGTGGCGAAGACGAAGGTGTCGTCCTCGCTCGCGGCCGCCGTCCCTCCGCAGCCGCTGGCGGTGAGTGCCACTGCCGCCGCCGCGGCGAGCAGGACGACGCCGCGGGGTGTGGATCGGCGGGTGGGTGGGGGTGTGCTGGTGCTTGCTGTTCTCACACGGGGCTCCTGAATCATCGCCCGATGGAGGGCTGATACAGGGTCGCCAGCGGTTACCCGGGCGTGGAGGAGCACGCACGGGCCGACCAACGAAAGCGTGTAGCTTCTCCATCGGTCCTGGCAGTAGCACCGTTCCCCGTTGCTACGCGGGGGAGGTTGCTGCGGCGTCGTCGATCCAGGTCTCTCGGCCGCTCGGGATGGTTACGGCTCCAGCTAAGCGCACGGGGACGCCGGTCCGCCAGCGGCGCCCGTCACATTCGGTCACGCGGCGTCACCCGGGGATATGCGGGGCATGCCCTGACGGCACGACGGCGCCCGGCGAGCTACAGGCCGGCGGCCGCGTGGAAGGTCCGGAGCGCCTCGACGACGAGCTTGTGGTCCTCGAGCTGCGGAAGGCCGGAGACGGTGACCGTCGCGACCGGCCCCACGCCCTGGATGTAGAGCGGGAAGGAGCCGCCATGTGCCGCGAACTGCGTCGTATCGAACAGGGGATCGTCCTCCACCCGCCCGCCGTTCCGGCGCCCGCGCAGGCCGACGAGCAGCGAGGGAACCAGGTAGCGTTCGGCCGTCCGGCTCTTCGCGTCGAGCCAGTAGTCGTTGTCCGGGGTGGTCCCGTCGAGCGCAGCCCGGAAGAGGATGTGGTCCGGACGTCGGATGCACACGGCTATCGGCAGGTTGCGTCCTGCACCCAGCTGGACGATCAACTGCCCCAGCGCGACGGCGTCGTCGTTCGTGAAGCGGGTGAACTGGAGTTCGGCGACTTCCCTCTCGACCGTGGCAATGAGCGCCTCGAGTGCCTCGGCAGACTGTTCGCTGCCGCCGTCCGGGTCGAACGGTCGGACGGCTGTCGGGAGGGCATCATTGCTCATCTGCCTAATTTACGTCGTCGGCGGGGTGCGGCGGGCTTTTCCTCGGTTGTTTAGCAAATTTCCGCGCGTGAGATGCGCTTCCTCTGGAACATGTGTGGCACGTGTGCCTCGTGATCCTCCGTCGATCAGGATCGCCACGCGCTAGAGTCCGGGCGCGCACGGTCCTGAGCCGAGGAGTGCGAGTCCGGCAAGATCGCCCTCACCGAACGAGACCCGTCCCACGTTCTGCTCGTACATCAGTTGGCCGGGGTCATCCACATGGTCGAGTCCGACCACGTGTGCGAGTTCGTGCATGATCGTCGCCCTCAGGTACGCGCGCCCGTCCGGGTAGCGGAGCGACTCGACGGCGTCCGGCGCATCGAGTTGCACCTGCCCACCCACGTATACCAGCGGCTGCCCGGGCGTCTGGGCGTAGTCGCTGCCGCCCAGCCCCGCGATGTCGCCGGCGAGTCTTGGAATCTCGGCCTCGCTGGTCCAGGTGATCAGTACCGGCACCCAGGTCTTCCCGTAGAGCTCCGGTTGGTACAGGTCGCGGTCCTCGCTCGGCGCCTCCGTGGTCGCGCCGTCGTCGATGAACTGCAGCCCGGTGGCGGCGGACACCGCAGCGACGGCCTCCTGCACCAGCCCCTCGGACCCGACCGGGGCACTGTCCGGCCGGACCACGTAGTGCACGGGCCGGCACGGGTCGTACGCCACCCACTCCTGCTCCTCGACGGGCGACTCCATCAGCGAGAACGCCGTCGACGCCGGTGCCGGCGGCGGCGTCCCGAGCGGTGCATCGCCGGCCTCGACGCCGCGCGGCGGCACGTCAGCGCCGGGCAGGTAGGGGAGCGCGACCGGCAGGACGAAGCGGTCGAACAGCGACGGCGTCGCATACAGGGCGGCGATCAGGACCAAACCTGCGACGGTGCCGACCCGTCGGTTCCGTCGCTTGCGAATCGGCGTCGTGCGCGTCCTGACATATCCGGCCCGCGGGGCCCGCCTGGAAGGCGGCGGTCCGTAGGTCGGGGCGGCCCGCCAGGGCGGGGGAGCGGAGGGCGTGCCGAGGGCGTCATCGAGCGCCCACTGCGGGATCCTGCCCGACGGCGACCGCTGAACAGCCTTCATCCGCGCGTCGCGACCCTCGTGGAACCACTCGCGATCCATTGCCCCCATATATGCCCCGCACTTCCCCCGACCGACTGATCTCCGTCCCATCCTGCTGTGCCGACGGTGCGGAGTCGGGGAGTGTCGCCAGTCCTTGGGGAAACTTGAGCGAAGGCTGCAGCACACCAACCCGTCGGCTGCGCCCTCGTTGCCGCCTTTCCCCGGTCCGAGGCGTGGCAGGCGGCGTGTCCCGGCCCGACACGCAGTTGCGGGGCGCGAACCCGTGCACGAAGGCGCAGCATCTCCGGGGCAGAGCCGTGCACGACGACATCGGGGAAGGAGCCCCGGGAACGACGACGGCCCCGCCCGCCACCCGGAGGCAGCAGACGGGGCCGGAGCCGACGGACCAAGGCCCGATCCGGGACTAGGAGGTCCGGATGTCCTTGGTGTCGTAGTCGAACCGGAACGTCACCGTGGTGTCGGAGATCAGGTGCAGCTCGTGGTTGGCGCCGTCACGGGTCCCGAAACGGCCGTAGTTCTCCTCCCACGACCCGTTGACGAGGATCTTGAACTGGTAGGTCCCGGCCGGCAGCTGCAGGGTCTGCAGCCAGAGGTTCTCCGCCGGCTCCCAGGCGAACTGCAGTTCACGGAGATCGGTGCTCCAGTGCCCGGCGTCGCCGAACAGCGGGGAGAAGTCGCCCGACAGGGCCACGGACTGCGGCTGGTCCTGCCACGCGATGTCGGCATCCGAACCATCCGAACTGGCATTTGAGCCGGCCGAATCGGTGGGCGACGCCGCGAGCGCCTCGGCCGCGGACTCGACGAGTTCGGCGGGAGCGTCAAGCGCCGGAGCATCGACGGCCGGAGCCTCGGGTGTCTGATCCGGGGTAGCGTGCGCCTCCTCGCCCAGCTGCTCGGGCGCCTGAGGAGCGTGGGTCGGCTGCTCCGGGACGGGTGCACCGCTGACCATGGCGTCCACGAACTGCTCGGGGTCGGGGAAGGCCGCGACGGCACGGACGCCCTCGTCGGTGACGGTCCAACCGCTGCGGCCCTTGACGAGCCAACCGGCCTTCACGAGCTTCGACGTCGCCGTCGTCAGGGCCTTGAATCCGCGGGGCACACCGCCGGAGAGGAGCTCCGCTTCCTTGGCGTCGAACGGGACGTCCGCGACGGCCTTCGCCATCAGCTCGCTGGGCGCGACGACGGAGCCCGACGCCTGGTGCTCCGCCAGCAGGGCGAGGGTGGTGCGCAGACGGGCATTGGTGCGGTTGCTGGGGGCGATGACGAGCTCCTTCGTGGTGGTCCTGCGGCTGACTGCCGGTCATCGTGACCATTCGGCCACGCTGGTCGCAAGTGCGTTCCGGGGCTGGGTTCCTACAGGAGGCAGGGTACGTGATTCGAGGTCCGATGACGACCCACTGATTTTATCGTCAGGACGGCGCTTCGTGCTGCACGGCTGACCAAAGGGGACGCCCTCGCGCTGGGCCGGCCCTCGGGACGAAGAAAGGAGCCCGGAAGGACCAGCCGGACTCACAGGCCGGGCGCCGGAGGTGCGATGCTAGCGTGCCCAGCATGGCGTCTCCCGTAACACCGCAGCGCACCTCGGCTGCGAGGACGACGGCGCGTATCGTGCTCGGCGCGTTCCTCCTGTTCGCCGGAACAGCCCACCTGACACTCGCCCGAACCGAGTTCGCCGCCCAGGTCCCGGCGTGGCTGCCCCTCGACACGGAATTCGTGGTCGTCGCGTCGGGCATCGTCGAACTGGTGCTCGGCGCTGCGCTGGTAGTCCTCGGCCGGTACCGCGTGATCGTCGGCTGGGTGGTCGCGGCCTTCTTCGTCGCGATCTTCCCGGGCAACATCGCCCAGTACGTCGACGGCGTGAGCGCCTTCGGGCTCGATACCGACGGCGCCCGCCTCACCCGCCTGTTCTTCCAGCCCCTGCTCGTCGTGTGGGCGCTGTGGTCCACCGGCGCGTGGCGGGACCGGCGCACGGTGTTCGGTGAGGGTCGACGTCGGTGACCGGCGCCGAACCGGAGCGGCACAGGTCGGCGATCCTCAGTATGCTTCGTAAATCAGGCAGCTCCACTCATGCCCACCTGCATCCCGAGGAGACACCATGAAGACCCTCCGCCCCCTGCAATCCGTCGAGAAGCTCGAGAACGCCACCGGGCTCGACCCGCTGGTCACGAAGATGCGCGACCTCGTGCAGGCCGTGATCAAGCCCGGCGCCCTCCGCGACATCCTCCACGGCGTGCCCATCGGCCATCCGCTGCACCCGCTGATGATCCTCGTGCCCACGGGCACCTGGTTCTCCGCGGCGATCCTCGATGCGATCCCCGGCTCGAAGAAGGCCTCGGCGATCCTCATCGGCACCGGAGTGGTCACCGCCGGTCCCACGGCCGTGGCCGGCTGGACGGACTGGTCCGAGGGGCACGAGCAGCAGCAGCGCGTCGGCATCGTGCACGCCGCAGCGAATCTCGTCGCCGTCGGGCTGTACACGCTCTCCCTCGTCCAGCGCCTGCGCGGGAAGTCCGGCAAGCTGCTCTCCTACACAGGTCTGGCGGTCGTCTCCGCGGGCGGATTCCTCGGTGGGCATATGTCCTACCGCCAGTCGCTCGGTGCCAACCACGCCGAGGACGTCCCGCACCGCGTCGAGCCCGGCTGGCACGCCCTCGGCGCGCTCAGCGACCTCCCCGAGGGCAGGCTCGAGCGGAAGATGCTCGGCGAGGTCCCGCTCGTGGTCCTCCGCCAGGGCAACGAGGTGTCCGTCCTGTCGGACACCTGCAGCCACCTGTCCGGGCCGCTCAACGAAGGGAAGCTGACGTTCGACGACGGCAACGCCTGCGTGGTCTGCCCCTGGCACAACAGCACGTTCTCGATGACGACCGGCGAGGTCACGCAGGGTCCCGCGACGTCGCCGCAGCCGTCGTTCAAGACCCGCGTGGTCGCCGGACTGGTCGAGGTGTCGCTGCCGCACGCCGGCTGAAACCAGGGTGCACGCTCCCCGCCGCGCCCGTGCAGGGCTGGGACGCCATGCCGCACCGAAGGGCTGGGACGCCATACCGGTCCGGAGGGCGCCGGGGCGATGTGCGGATAGCCGGCGGGTAGGAGGCCGACGATCCGCCGGACGTGAATGCAACGTCCGGCGAACCGGCAGCGCAGACCGGCGGCCACGCCCAGCCCCGGGCGTGGCCGCCGTCGTTCGGGCCAGCAGGTCCTGACGCGGGAGCGATCCGCCATCAGCCCGTGTGGGCGCCCTCGGTGGTCTGCTCGCGCGTCCCGGCCCCGGCTCCGTCCGTCGTCTTCCCTCGGGTCAGCAGGCTTCCGACGACCAGCGCCGTGACAGCGAGGGGGAGTGCGACGACGACGGCGTTGATGTCCGCCGACCGGCCGGTCGACTCCCAGGCGACGGTGACTACTCCGCCGACGACCATGCCTGCGATGGCACCCCATGCCGTTGCACGCTTCCAGAACAGGGCGGCGAGGACCACGGGAGTGATGGCCACGCCGTACATCGTGTAGGCGTACATCTGCAGGGCGAGCACGCTCGGGAAGAACTGGCCGAGCACGTACGCGAACACGGTCACCGCGAGGACGGCCCAGCGCCCCAGCTTCAATGCCTTCTGTGCGTTCCGTGCACTGCCGCGGCGCTGGAACACGAGGTCGTACACGATGTTGCCGGAGCAGGTGAGCAGGTAGGAGGACCCGGTGGTCACGATCAGCGCGAAGGCGCCGGCGAGGAGCAGGCCGCCGATGCCGATGGGCACGAGATCCGTCCCGGCGAGGCCGAGGATGGCCTGGCCCGGCTCGATGTCGGGGAGGAGGAAGGACGACGACGACGCCAGGAGGATGATCGTGCCCAGCAGCAGGACGGCCCCGCCGAAGAAGCCGATCGTCGCCTTCCGCGCGGTTCCCTCGTCGCGGCCGGAGGCCAGCCGCTGATGCATGTTCTGGTCGCCCAGGATGAGGAGGAACAGGGGCAGGAAGTAGCCGAGGAGCTGGACCGGGGTGAGCGTACCGGTCAGTGAGGTCAGCGCGGGGTCGAGGCGGTCGACGTAGCCACCGATCCCACCGACGTCGGCGATGAACACGACGGCGAGCGACCCGACCAGCGCGACCACGATCACGACGACCGAGACGAAGTCGGTCCAGGCCACCGATTTCAGGCCCCCGCCGAGGGCGAGGAACGTGATGAGGAGGGCGGCGACGATGGTTCCCTGCGCCGGGCTGAGCGGAGTGATGATGCTGAGGATCGACCCGGCACCGGTGAACTGGTAGGCCGTGATCCCGACGAAGGCCACGAGGATGATGACGGTCGCGAGAACGCGGACGGGCCGGCCGAAGCGCACCTCGAGCATCTCCGGGATGGTGTGGTGGG
Organism: Arthrobacter sp. Ld5; assembly: GCF_051172775.1. Taxonomy (NCBI): domain Bacteria; kingdom Bacillati; phylum Actinomycetota; class Actinomycetes; order Micrococcales; family Micrococcaceae; genus Arthrobacter; species Arthrobacter sp. Ld5. The sequence goes on along the minus strand of NZ_JBPKBO010000003.1, from coordinate 90,701 downwards.
ACAGCCGCCGCACCTTCGTCGCCATGAAGTACAGGCAGACGATGCCGATCACGGTGCCGGCGAAGAAGAAGATCCCGGCGACCGGGCCGTAGGTGTAGACGAAGCTCGCGCCGCCGATGATGGAGCCCGATCCGACGAAGGTCGCCAGCAGCGTCCCGGCCAGGACGGGAGCCGGCAGCGAGCGGCCCGCGAGCATGAAGTCCTCGCCGTCGGCGATCGCCTTCCTGCGGCTGAACCATGCTCCGATCAGGACCATGAGCAGGACGTAGCCCGCGAGGATGAGAACGTGCACGGGTTGCATGGGGAGCCTCTCGCTGATGCCGGCCGGAGCGCCGGTACTCCAGAGCAGTCTGGTGTGATCCAGCTCACTTTGCAACAGTTATTGCAAAAATTTACGCAAGCGAAACAGGGGGAGGCCGGTCTCAGGCGGGATCGACCAGGTCGAGATCGCTCCAGAGTTCCTCCGCGCCGCGCAGGGCGGCCATGGTCCGCGTCGGGTCGATCGCGGAGAGTTCGGCCAGGAGGGCCTGGACCGTCGCGACCGCGGCCACGGTGCTCGGCATGAAGGTGACGCCCTCGCTGGGTACCAGCAGCGCCTCCTCCGCCAGGTCGGTGATCCCGGTCTGACGGTCTGCGATCGCCACGATCCGGATACCCCGCTTCGCGGCGACCCGCACGACGTCGAGGACGAACTTGCTCGCACGCCACAGGTTGCAGCTCACGAGGCAGTCGCCCGGCCCGAGCGAGAGCAGACGGTTCACGAGGGCGGTCCCGGAGGCGGTGTGCAGTTCGATGTCGCGGCCCATCCACTGGCCGACATGGGCCAGCTGGAAGCCCGCGGCCGCATAGCTCCCGGTGGCCAGGACGATGATGCGGTCGGCGGCGGCGACGATCGCGGCGGCGCGGGTGATGCGATCGGGATCGATGCTCTCGGCGAGGAGGGTCACGTTGTGGAGATCGTTGGCGAGGGAGGATTCGACGACGCCGCCGGCGGGTACGGCCCGCTCGGTGAGGAGCTTCTCGGCGGTGAGGGAGGCGAGGTACCGGTGCCGCAACTCGGACTTCAGGGCCGACCACCCCGAGAAACCGAGGAACTGTGCGGCCCTCACCACAGTGGCCACATTCACGTTCGCTCGCGATGCGAGCTCCTGGGTCGACATAAAGGACGCACGTCCGGCGTCGGTGCGCATGATCGTGAGGACCGCCTCGATGCCGGGGCTCGGCTTCCGTCCCAGCGCGAGGCCGTCGAACCACTCGGCAATCTGCGACACGCTGCCTCCCATGATGCAACGCCTGTTGCATGTTCTGTTCAATGTTGCCAGTATCGGACACGGCGTCAGCCCCATCACCCATCGAGGAGAACCATGCCCGAGACACAACACTTGCACATCACCAATGCGACGGTCCTCGATGTCGCCGAGGGCAGCGCGTCGGGTGGCCAGAGCATCCTCGTGGAGGACGGTGTGATCACCTGGGTGGGCCCGACCGCGGACGTCCCCACGGACCGGCCGACCGGAGAGACGATCGACGCCGGCGGCAGGTTCGTGATGCCGGGCCTCATCGACGGGCACGTGCACGTGACGGCGGCGACGGCGGATCTCGGCGCCATGGCCGAATGGTCGCCCACCTACGTCGCGGCGCACACGGCGCGGAACATGAAGGCCATGCTGCACCGCGGCTTCACCACGGTCCGCGACGTGGCGGGCGCGGACTTCGGCGTCGCCATGGCCGTGGAGGAAGGGCTGTTCGAGGGCCCGCGGGTGGTCTTCGGCGGCAAGGCACTCTCGCAGTCCGGCGGACACGGCGATATGCGGGCGATGGGCTCCAGCACCCTCGACCCGCACCAGTGCTGCCCCTCCATCGGTATCGTGTGCGACGGCGTCGACGCCGTGCGCAAGGCCGCGAGGGACCAGCTTCGGACCGGCGCGCATCACATCAAGATCATGCTCTCCGGAGGCGTCGCCTCACCGACGGACCGCGTCGACTCCACGCAGTTCTCGGAGAGTGAGATCCTCGCGGTCGTCGAGGAGGCCGAGGCCTCCAACCGTTACGTCTGTGGTCACGCCTACACCGCGCGGGCCGTCAATCGAGGCCTGCGCCTGGGGGTGCGGTCCATCGAGCACGGCAACCTGATCGACGACGAGAGCGTCGGTCTCTTCGTGGAGAAGGGAGCGTACCTCGTCCCGACCCTCATCACCTACGAGCGGCTCAAGGCCGACGGCGAAGCGGCGGGCCTGCCTGCGGCCAGCCGCGAGAAGGTCGACACCGTGCTCCATGCCGGCCTCGAGGCCCTCGACCGTGCGAACAAGGGTGGCGTGAAGATCGTCTTCGGTACGGATCTGCTGGGGGCCATGCAGATCCATCAGAGCCAGGAGTTCCGCATCCGTGCCCAGGTGCAGACGGCGCAGGAAGTGCTGCGCTCCGCGACGCTCACGGCTGCGGAACTGATCGGGCTCGAAGGGAAGCTGGGCGTCGTGGCGCCCGGCGCCTTCGCCGACCTGCTGATCGTGAACCGGAATCCACTCGACGACGTCACTGTGCTCGCCGATCCTGACGCGACCATCAGTGCCGTGATCAAGGGTGGGCAACTGGTCGGTACGTGACCGGCAGGTTGCCGCGCGGCCGCGGCGCCGGCCGCACGATGGCGGGTCGAGTGCCCGCAACCAGGAGGTGCCGCCGGTTCGGAGCCGTACGGTCAGCGCAGGATGAGGAAAGCACCGGACATGACGATGCCCGGCACGAATCGTGCCGGGCATCGTCATCGGTCTGCGATCAGCTAGCGGCAACCGCGCGACGACGCACGACGAACGCTCCGCCCAGTGCGGCGATCACGAGTCCGCCGCCCAAGGCCAGGGCGCCCGCGTCGTTCTGCGGGGTCTGGGCCACACCGGTGTCGGCTCCGCCGACCGGCATCTGGGCAACCTGTCCGGGCATCGGCTGCGCGACAGGAGGTGTGACGGGCGGCGTCACCGGAGGCGTGTTCTGCGCGACGAGGCCTGCGACGATGCTGGCATCGTAGGGAGGGTTGCCCTGTTCGTCGCAGCCGAAGCCGTCGTCGTCCCGGTCGAGGCCCGGCTGGTACGCGCGTGACTCGCGCGGGATGTTGTAGACGCCGGCGTTCGCTGCGTCCGTGCAGTTGTTGAACGGGAGGCCGACGGCGAGGGCCGGTGAGGCGGACAGCAGGGAGGCGCCGGCGACGGCCGAGACGGCGATGACGGTGGACAGTTTCTTCATGGAGGTACTCCTGAGACCTGGTCGGGATGATGAGCCGACTGTAGGTTCCCCGTGAAGCCGCTGAACAGCAACGCAACACGGTGTCCCTGCTGTTGCGCTATGCAACTAACCCCTGTGTCAGACCCGGAGACTTCGCTCTGCTCAACCAACCCTCGTACCGGAGCTGGGGGCTTTGGGCGCCGGGAATGAGTGTCGGTGTGCAACACGCCGTGGGTCGGGCGGATCCGGGCCCCGAAGTCCCCGTATTCGGTACGCGGTGATGGCGGCGACAGCCACTTGATGTAGCTGTCAGCCAGCTGACGCCTACCGCGCCTGCGCCACCGGGACCAGGTCCGTCGCCTCGAGCAGCACCGAGTCGATCCTTGCCGTGAGGACGCCGTCCGTCTCCGACGCTGCCTTCGCCTCGGTCCACCGCGGGTCGGCGCCGAACGCCGCCCAGTTGGCCTTCGGGTCGCCGTCGTGCTCGAGGAGATACACGAGGACGTCGTCGGTCCCGACCGGCGTCCAGTAGCCGAGGCTCCTCATGTTGTGCTCGGTGAACAGGTCGATGGTCGAGGAGCGGAACCGCTCCACGAGGGCGTCCATCTTGCCGGGGTTGGCGGTGTAGGTGCGCAGTTCGTAGGTCATGAGGGCCAGCCTAGGCGCGATCGCGCCGGCTCAGGTGAAGAGCCCCGGCCGGCGGCACGTCAGGTAGGTGTTGAGCTCCCGCGCACGCCGCACCTCCGCGGCATCGACGCCCGCGAACAGCAGGTCCTCCCCGCCCCCGGCGAGGCCGAGGACGGTCCCGTAGGGGCTGGCGATGCAGCTGAGTCCCGTGAAGCCGGGCGCCGTGTGGTTGGCGTACGCGATGTACACGCCGTTCTCGAGGGCTCGCGCCGGCACCAGCAACGTCGAGATGCGCTCGGCGTTGTAGGTGTGCGCCGGCGGCCGGTTCCCGACGTCGCCCGTGGCCGGCACCGCCGTCGGGATGAGCAGGAGGTCGGCGCCGCGGCGGGCCGCGCTGCGCGCGAACTCGGGGAACTCGACGTCGTAGCAGATGCCGAGTGCCACGGTCATGCCCAGCAGCGGGACCGTCTCGGGGAGGTCGTCGCCGGGGGCGAAGACGGACTGCTCCTCGGCCCCGAACAGGTGCGCCTTCCGGTAGCGGGTCCGTTCCACGCCCCGGTGGTCGAAGAGGGAGGCGGTGATGTGCCGCGCGTCGGCGGTGGCCTCGACGGACGAGCCGACCAGCGCGATCCCGTACCGCCTGGCGATGCACGCGAGCGCATCGCGGACGGCGGCCCCGTCCGATTCCGCGACCAGCGCGGGAGCGTAGCCGGTGGCGAAGAGCTCCGGGGTCACGAGGATCTCCGCGCCCTGGGCCGCGGCGCGGGCCGCGTACCCGTCGAGACGGCGGAGGTTCTCCTCCACGGCACCGATCGTTCCGGCGGCCTGAAGCACAGCGAGAGCGGGCACCGCTCCTCCTTCCGGGAGGCCGGCCCGGCGGCAGGCATCCTGCGCAGAATTTGACCGCCGATCCATTGACAGCCCTCATGATAGGCACAACGATGTATCGAAACCGAACGACATTCGATTACTGGAGAAACGCCCATGGTTCCCACCGACGCAACGGCGCACGACCTGCATGCCCGGCTCAGCGAGATCGCCACCTCCGAGCACGACGACGCCTCCCGCGCCGCCCTCTCGGGACGGCACCTCGGCCTGTACGCCCTCGTGACCCTCGGCATCACCCTCGCCGGGTTCCTGGTACTGGCGCTGTGAGCCGGGACAGGCAGGAGCCGGTCCGGAAGCTCCCCGGCCGCGCCTCCATGAAGCAGGCCACCCCCGACGCCGGCACCGGCGGCTCCCTCGGGTCGCTGCCGCTGCTGCGCAGCGAGCGGATCTGGAACGGCGCCGACTTCACGGGCGTCAACATCAGCCTCGCCATCGCCACCTGGGCGTTCCTCGTCGGCGGGTCGACGGCGCTGCTCGTCGGCTTCCAGCAGGGCATCGCAGCGATGATTATCGGCAACGCGATCGGCCTCGGGTTCATGATCCTGGCCAGCGTCGTCGCCAGCCAGCGCTACGGCGTGGAGCAGTACACCATCCTCCGGCCGGTCTTCGGCCTCGTGGGGGTCGGGTTCCTCGTCTTCACCGTCATCCTCATCACCGAGATGGGCTGGTCCTCGCTGTTGGCCATCATGGTGGGCCGGGCCGTCACCCAGGTCTCCAACTCCACGTTCGGCACCGACTTCGGGCCCGAGAGCCTCATGATCACGGTCTTCGCCCTCGGAGCGATCGCCGTCTCCTGGTGGATCCTCTCTCGCGGACCGGTGACCATCGGTCGGTTCAACAAGTTCATCGCCCCGGGCCTGATCGTCGTGACCGTCTTCCTCATGGTCTTCCTCGTCCTCAACACCTCGTGGGACACGCTGACCGGCGCCGCACCGCTCGCCCCGTTCGAGGACGAGCGCCTCAACTTCGCCCTCGCCGTCGAGTTCAACGTGGGCGTCGGGGTGTCCTGGTACCCGGTCATGGGTTCCCTCGCCCGGCTGACCAAGACCCCGAAGGCAGCCCTCTGGCCGTCCTACCTGGGGCTGCTCGGCGCCACACTGATCGCGCAGGTGGTCGGCATGGCCGCGGCACTGACCCTCGGCGACTCCGACCCGACCGTCTGGATGCTGCCCTTCGGCGGGCCGATCCTCGGCGCGTTCATCCTCCTGTTCATCGCCTTCGCGAACATCACCAGCACCTCCTCGATCGTCTACTCGACCGTGCTCGCCATCCGGCAGGCCAGCGGCACCCTGCTCTCGGGGGTCCGGTGGGCGTGGCTGTGCGCGGCGTTCTTCGTGCTGCCGGCCGTCCTCGCGTTCTTCCCCGGGTTCATGTACCAGCGCTTCATGGCCTTCGTGACGCTCAGCGGCGCGTTCCTGGCCCCCATGTGCGGGGCGATCATCGCCGACTACTTCCTGCTGCGCCGCCAGCGCGTCGATCTGGAGCACCTGTACAAGCACCGGCAGGAGAGCGCCTACCACTTCCACCGCGGCATCAACTGGGCCGGGATGGCCGCCGTCGCCGTCGGGGCCGCCTTCTATCTGGTGATCTACAACCCGGTCACGCTCACCACCCTGCCTGTCTTCGGGTACATCACGGCGTCCTTCCCCGCCGCGATCGTGGGCGGCGTCGTCTACTACGTCCTCGCGAAGGTCCTCTACGTCCGCCGCGGCGTCGGCGGCTACGCGGCGGACGTGGACGCAGAGAAGGTCGAGGGCCGCGCATGAGCCGCACCTCCCGCGCCGCCGTCCACCGCCGCGGCTCGCAGCGCCTCGACCTGACGACGGTCGACGTCGCCGATCCCGCCCCGGGCACCGTCCTGGTCCGGATGGGTGCCTCGGGGGTCTGCGGGTCGGACCGCCACGTGCTCGACGGCGACTGGATGCTGCCCTCGCCCACGGTCATGGGCCACGAGGGTGCCGGGACCGTGGAGGCGATCGGCGACGGCGTCACCGACGTCGCCGTGGGCGACCACGTGATCCTGTCCTGGTTCTACCCCTGCCGGCGCTGCACCGCGTGCCTGTCGGGGAAGTCCTACGTCTGCACGGGCAGCCGGTCCGAGGAATGCCTCCTGCCCGACGGCAGCAGCCCGCTCACCCTCGACGGCGAGCGCGTGTTCCCGTACCTGACCGTGGGGTCCATGAGCGAGTACGCCGTCGTGCCCGAGGCCGGCGCCATCCGCATCCCCGACGAGGTCCCGTTCGACGTCGCCAGCCTCATCGGCTGCTCCGTCGCCACCGGCTTCGGCGCCGTGGTGAACGACGCCGGCGTCGAGGCCGGGACGTCCGCCGTCGTCGTCGGGACCGGCGGCGTGGGGCTCTCGATCATTCTGGCGCTGCGGCTCGTCGGCGCGAACCCGATCATCGCCGTCGACCTCAGCGAGGAGAAGCTCGCGACCGCACGGGAGTTCGGCGCCACCCACACGCTCGTGCCGTCGGACGGACTCGCGGAGGAGATCGCCGCGATCACCGGGGGAGGGGCGGCGTACGCGTTCGAGGCGATCGGGCGGGTGCAGACCATCGAGTCGCTTCCCTCGCTCATCGCTCCGGGCGGCAAGGCCGTGATCGTGGGACTGCCGCCGGAGGACAGCCCGGTGTCCATCGACGCGCTGGCGCTCGCGGAGAGCGGGAAGTCGCTCATCGGTTCCAACTACGGCTCCACTGTGCCGGGGCGGGACTTCCCGCGGCTCGCGGAGCTGTACCTGGCGGGGCGGTTGCCCGTCGACGCGCTCATCTCGCACCGGATCGGGCTGGACGACGTCAACGAGGCCTTCGACGCGATGCGCCGGGGCGAGCGGGCCCGTAGCGTGATCGTGTTCTGAGGTCGCCGACGTTTCGCAAGGTCTGACCAGCAGAGGGCGGCGCAGCCGCGGTACAGAGGAGGAGTATGGGGCGGCCACGCCAGGCGATTCTGTCGCCGGAGAAGATCTACCGGGCAGCGCTGGAGCTCGTCGACGAGGTCGGCGACTTCACGCTGCCGGGGCTCGCGAGGAAGCTGTCGGTCAGCCCGTCCTCCATCTACCACCACGTGCAGGGGCGGCCGGAGATCATCAACGGCATCCGGTCCGTCATCGGCTCCGACGCCCTCGCGGCAGGGGACTTCTTCACGGCCGGCCCCGACTGGCGGGACCGCGCCGCGGCATGGGCGCGTAGCTACCGCCGCGCCCTCGGCCAGCATGCAAAGGCCATCCCGCTGCTCGTGGGGGAGGCGGTGACGGACACGGCCACGCTCGACATCTACGAACACCTCGCCGCGGTGTTCGTGGAGCAGGGCTTCGCGGCGAACGACGTCGTGGTGGCCGTGACCGTCCTCGACAGCTTCATGCTCGGATCCGCGCTCGACCTGGCGTCCCCGGAACTGTCGTGGATCGCAGACCCGGAGGGCCAGCCGGCGCTGTACAGTGCCTTCGCCGGTGCGTCCCTGGAGGGGCCGCGCTCCGATGTCAGCTTCGAGGTCGGCGTGGCGGCGATCATCGCGTACCTGGAGTCGCTGCTGCCGGTCGGTTCCTGACCCGCGCGCGGGTGGCGGGGCCGGCTGGTCAGGACGGCGGGGTCCGGACGAGCACGGTGTCGCGCAGATAGGCCACGAACTCGTCGGGCTGCTCGAACAGCGGACGGTGGCCGGAGGTCGCGAGTTCGGTGGACTCCTTGACCGGGGCCTCCAGCACGTCGAACCATGCGGCGAACGGCTCGGCCCGTCCCCGCGCCTCGTGCGCGCCCTGCACGAAGTAGACGGGGACCTCGAGGCTGGTGACGTCGGTGCGGAAATCGGTGTCCTGGAGCTGGGGGTAGATGACCGCGAACGTGTCCATGAACGAACCGAGCAGATGGATCTGGTCGATGAGGGTGTACTCGGGAACGAGGAAGTTCTCCGAGAACCCGCCCTCGCCCTCCGAGTTGCCCGTGCGGTCGTAGGGGTACACCTGGTGTTCGTAGGACAGCGCGGTCTCGTAGTCGAGCATGTCCTCGTAGGGTGGCAGGCCGATCCGCTCCAGCTCCTCCACGAGCGCCGTATCGCCGGACTGCTCTGCCCAGACGAGGGTGTCCTCGTAGAAGATGGTGTCGGTCTCGAGCGGGTCCACCATCTGCCCGGTGCCGATGTACGCGTGGTAGAGCTCCGGCTCCTGCTGGACGGCGAGGACGCCGTAGACGGTCCCGCCCGACTGTCCCGACAGGTAGATCTTGTCCTCGCCGAAGCGCTCCCGCAGGTAGTCGGTCACGGTGATCGCGTCCTCCACCGAGCTCTCCAGGGTGAGGGTGGACGCCGGGTCCAGCGCCGGGTAGGACGTCCCGGTGCCCCGCTGGTCCAGGGTCGCGACCACGAAGTGCTCCTCCAGCAGCTGCAGATGGTTCCGCATGGCGCCCAGTTCCGAGCCGCCCGGGCCGCCCGCGAGGAACAGCAGGACGGGATTGTCGACGTCGGCGCCGCGCAGCATGAGGCCGAGGTCCTTGCCCCCGCTCTCCACGGTCGTGAGTTCGGCGATGCTGGTGGTCGCCGCGTCCCCGTCCGCGGCCTCGATCGGGGCCGTGCTGGCCGGGCGGGCGACGACGACCGCGAGGGCGATGAGCGCCACCGTCGTGAGGGCCGCAACAACACGGCGGACGACGACGCCGGCACTCGCGCGATGGGCCTCATCAGGGGTGCGCGTGAGTCGTCGCGCTGCTCCGGCGCCGAGTGCCGCACCCAGGATCATCGCGGGCAGGGCGAGGAGGGCATGGAAACCGCGCCCGACGATGAACGCGAAGATGCCGTAGGGGCTGGTGGCGATGTCGTCGACGGTGGGCCCGTCGGTGCCGATGCGCGTGAGTTCGAAGACGATGACGACCACCACGGGCGCGGCCAGCATGGCCCACCGCGACCGGAGGATGAACCCGACGGCGGCGCCGACCAGCAGGCAGAAGAGCATCGTTCCCAGCGACTCCGCCGTGGTGAGCGGACCTCGGGGAGTCCACCAGCCCAGCAGGAGACCGCAGCCGACGGCGACGGCCAGCGCCACGGCAGCGCCCATCCGGCGGTCGGCCCAGACGGGCTCCATCAGCGTGCGTATGCGGTGGGAGAAGGTGGGCTTTGTGTCGACCGGGGTAGCCATGATGTGTCAGTCGTCCTTCCGGACGTCGCAGGCCGGGATTCCCTCCAGCATTCCGGGACAGTCCCTGCCCTGACAGGGCCGAAGGTCCGACTGGTGGCGAGTGTCGGTTTCCGCGTGGGCATCGTCCGGGGACCAAGGACCCTGTGCCTCGTCGGCGCGCCCACGACAATGAGGAAGGCACGAGTCCGCCGCCCGCGGTGCGGGCCCTTTGGAAGCCGAGGCGAGCATGCTGAAAATGACGAAGCACCAGCCACTATCCGCCCCTGATCATCCCGCCGAGGGGAAGCGAAAGGGGCTCCGTCGGAAGATCACCGGAGGGCTCTTCCTGTTCACGGGAGGGATGCACCTCGGGATCGTCATGGCGAACCCGCAGTACTATGCCTCCTTTGCCAAGGGTGCTTACATCCCGCTGGTCGAGAAGGCCTGGGACAAGATCTTCATGGCCGCTCCGGCACGGTGGGGCACGGCGGTCTCGCTGGGCGAGGCCACCCTGGGTATCCTGCTCCTGCGCGGCGGCGGGGCGGCCAAAGTCGGCTGGGTCGGCGTCATCGCTTTCCACTTCGGGCTCATGCTGTTCAGCTTCGGTATCTGGCTGTGGAGCGTCCCGGCGCTCGCCTTCCTGATACCGGCAGCACGCGCTGACTGGGGGTCCTTGCGGCGGTGACGGGCGGTGTCCCGGTCCGGAGTAGCGACTGGCTCAGGTGGGCGCCGCCGTCGTCCGAATCCGGATTCAATATTCGCGATCAGGCGCCGGGACTGCCCGACGACTGTCCCGACGATCCCGACGCTGACCGGGCGATCGCGCCGACCACGAGACCCACACCCGCGCCCATGGCGGCGCCGATCGCGATACCAGGTCCGCCGGCGATCGCCACCCCGATGGCGCATCCGGCCCCCGCACCGAGGGCGATGCCGATGCCCGGGTAAGACTGTTTCAGGGCTTCCTCGGAAGTTCTCTGTTTCATCGTTCGATCATGGCGGGTGTCGCACGGAGCCGGCAGGGCCGAGCGACCCGTTGGCCCGACGTCGCCCACCCGGCCGCGCGCGGGACTCGGAAGTGATTCCGGTTCGAACCGGAATCCTGCCGTTCTCCTAGGGCTTTCCTTCGCTTCGTCGCGCCGAAGCCCTCCTAGGCTTGAGCCGCAGACGTAGGGGGAGAACATGGAAGCAGGGCAGGGTGCGGCCGAGCGGGCGCAGCGAATTGGTGACCGGGTTTCCCGGCTGGAGGCTGAGCTCGAGCGGCTGGAGGCCGACCTTGCGCAGGCGCGGAAGGCCCAGCAGGCATGGCTCGCCGGAGCCGAGGGCGAAGCGCGGGTCGGCGAGCAATTGCGCCGGCTGGAGCTCCAGGGCTGGAAGATCCTTCATGATGTGCACTGGCCCGGCCGGCCAAAGGCGAACCTCGACCACGTCGCCGTCGGTCCCGGGGGCGTCCTGATCATCGATGCCAAGAACTGGTCGGGCGACGTGCGCCTGCGCGACGGCGTGCTGTACCAGAACGGCTACACGCGCAAGCATGAGACGGCGTCGGCGCTTGACCAGAGTGCTGCTGTGGCAGCGTTGCTCGAGCCGCAGCATCGAAGCATGGCCCAGGGTTGGATCTGCCTGGTCGGACAGCCCGACCTCGCGGGCTCGACCAGCACCGGCACGACCGTCGTCGGGATCGACCGCCTGGTCGACGCGGTGCTGGCGCTCCCGCCAGTCCTCGAGCAGCCATTCGCCCATGCCATCCACGAGTATCTGGAGGGGCTGCTGGCGGGGCCGAAGAGCCCAGCGGTAGCGACGACGGCCCTGCTCGATCGACCCCCGGTCGAGTCGTCGCTGCTGGCAGCACGGCGGGCGGCTGCCGCCCGCCCCGTTGCCTCCCATCGACCGCACCTGCCGCCGCGCGTTCGGACCGCCACCCCTGCCAGCCGACGACGCCGAAAGAAGGAGCCTGGCTGTCTCGGTGCGATGTTGCGCCTAGTGCTGCTGGCGCTGGTGCTCTTGATCGGGGCGGGAGCGTTCCAGCAGTTCGCCGAATCGCTGTCGACGCCGCCCTCGCAGCCGACACCCGGCGTCGTGCGGCCCGAGGTGCCTGGATAGCCGACCCCCAGGCAGGCGGGTGCCGCCACCGCTGATGTTGCGGAAGCGGGACGACGACGCCGCCCCGCCGCCACCTCAGACGCGAGGCTCGACGCTCGCGTCCGCCGCCTCCAGATCATGCAACTGCTCGGCGTGGCCTCGGGGTGAATGGGCCTTGTCCGAGCCGTTCTCGTAGGCGTTCTCGGCGTGGAGGGCGAGATCGAGCCCGCGTGCTTCCACGTCGGCCGCAACCCGGATGCCCATGGTCCTGTCGAGGACCTTCGCCAGCACCCAGGTGACGGTGAAGGTGTAGGTGAAGACGGCCAGGATGGCGACGGCCTGGCGGCCCAGGAGATCGAAGCCGCCACCGTAGAGCAGTCCCGTCGCTCCGCTCGGAGCCTCCGGCGTCGCGAGAAGGCCGATCAGCAGACCGCCCCCCACGCCGCCGATGAAGTGCAGCGCCGTGACGTCGAGCGCGTCGTCGAAGCCCAGCTTGTACTTCAGCGACACGGCGAAGTAGCAGACGGCGCCTGCCGCGGCGCCGATGGCCAGGGCGCCGAGGGGCGTGACCGCACCGCACGACGGCGTGATCGCGACCAGTGCGGCGATGGCGCCGGAGGAGGCACCGAGCGTGGTGGCGTGTCCGTCGCGGAGTCGCTCGACGAGGAGCCAGACGCAGACGCCGGCGCAGGTGGCCGCAACGGTGTTGAAGACCGCCACTGCCGCGTTGTTGTCGGCGGCGCCGAGGCCGCTGCCGTCGAAGCCGATCCACCCGGTGAACAGGAGCCCCACGCCGAGCAGCGTGAAGGGCAGGTTGTGTGCCTTCGGCTGGACGGGCCAGGTGCGGCGCTTGCCCAGGACCAGCGCCAGGGCGAGGGCCGCGACGCCCGAGTTGACGTGGATGGCCGTGCTCCCGGCGTAGTCGATGGCGCCCAGGGTGTTGGCGATCCAGCCGCCCTGCACCGCCCCGTCGGGGGAATCGAAGGCGAACACCCAGTGCGCCACCGGGAAGTACACGAGCGTCGCCCACAGGCCGGCGAAGACGAGCCAGGCGCTGAACTTCATGCGGTCGGCGGCGGCCCCGGCCACGATGCCTGCGGTGAGTCCGGCGAACATCAGGTGCAGGGCGGCCAGCGCGAGCGGTGGCAGGGCGGCATCGTCGGGGGCCGTGAGCAGTTGCCCCAGGCCGGCGTACTCGAGCGGATCGCCCAGCAGGCCCAGCCCGCCGATGGACGAGCCGAAGACCGCGGAGTAGCCGAACGCCACCCAGAGGACTCCGACGACACAGAAGGAGCCGAAGACCATGAGCATCATGTTCATGGTGGTCCGACGGCTGACCATCCCGCCGTAGAAGAGGGCGAGCCCCGGAAGCATCAGTGCGACGGCGACGACGGCGGTCAGAACCCACGCCGTATTGCCCGCAATTGCAGCAGTGTCCATTCGATTCTCCATGACGGCTAGAAGCAAGCACCCCGCGGTGCCCGGCGGGAGCAGCGTTTCGATACGCTATCTAAATACTCGGATTCTGCCTTTTCGATGGAATATCGAAATCGTTACGACCGCGTTAACTCTCCGTCGAGGGGTTGACGCGTGCGGACAGGGCTGCGGCCTCGGTCCGGACCGCGGGAAGATCATCGGGGGCCCGGAGGAGCGAGGCGAGGGTGGTGTCGGCGCTCAGGGCGGAGACGTCGTCGGCCGTATAGGTGCGCAGGCCGGGGAGCGGCTGGCGGTAGTGGCGCTGAAGACCCTCGTTGAGGCTGAGTGCGGCGGTTGCGGCGGCCTCCGGATCGACGCTCCTGAGTTCGCCGGCGTCGACACCCTGGCGGATGATCGATGCGGCCAGCCGATGCAGTTCGCTGTAGTCCTCGAAGAAGGCGCCGAAGTTTTGTGGCTGCGAGCGTGCCACGCGTTCGAACTCGTAGAAGTCCAGGGGCGAGGCGCACAGCTGGACGGCGTCGGCGTGGAGTACCGCATAGAGCCTGGCTGCTGCCGGGCCCGGTGCGGGTTCCAGCGCCTGTGCCACCTGGAGTGAGCCGCGGTTCTCCTCGAGGAGGGCCTGCAGGATGTGCTCCTTGCGGGCGAACCAGTAGTAGACGGACGACTGTCGAAGCCCGGCGCTGCGGGCGATCTCGCTCATCGTCGTCTCCGCGTATCCCTTGGCGGCGAAGAGTGCCGTCGCCTCACGGATGATCTCCTGGCGGGGTGATTCACCGGTTGATCCGCTCAGGCGGGGCCGGCCCGCCGTTGCCCCCGGGGTTTTCGTCGGTTCCAATCCTCGTCCTCCTGTGGGTTTTACGCCGCCGTAACAATATCGACACTCTATCGAAATTGCTCGGCACGAGACTTTCAATAGCTTATCGAAAAGCCGGTGGGCGTTGCGGAACCGAACAGGAGATCGTCATGAGCGTGGCAACAGCAGAAGCAGCCGTCGAGACCGTCCAGCGCAAGCTTCGGGAGGCGGGCGTCAAGTATGCGATGTCGAGCTTCGTGGACCTCCACGGGAACATCAAGACCAAGTTCGTCCCCCTGGCCCATCTGTCGCAGATGGCCGCGGGATCCGAGCTCTTCACCGGGGCGGCGCTCGACGGGCTGCCCCAGGACATCAGTGACGAGGAGCTCTCGGCGCGGCCCGATCTCGACAGCGCCGTCCAGCTGCCCTGGCGCAAGGAGGTCGCCTACTTCTCCAGCGACCTGTACCACGAGGGCCAGCCGTTCGAGGCGGCGTCGCGGAACATCCTCAAGCGCCAGCTGGAGGCCGCCAAGGAGCTCGGGTTCACCTTCAACCTGGGCATCGAGACCGAGTTCTTCGTCCTCAAGGACACCCCCGAAGGTCCCGTGGAGGTCAGCGACCGGGACAACCTCAGCAAGCCCTGCTACACGGCGCCCGCGGCGCTGGACAACTTCGACTGGCTCACCGAGATGGTGGAGGCGATGAACGAGATGGGCTGGGGCGTCTACTCCTTCGACCACGAGGACGCCCAGGGCCAGTTCGAGATCGACTTCAAGTACGCGGACGCCCTCACCATGGCCGACCGCGCGGTGTTCTTCCGCCTGATGGCCAACGAGATGGTCCGAAAGCACGGCTACTTCGCCACCTTCATGCCCAAGCCCTTCGCCGACCGTAGCGGGTCCGGTGCGCACTTCAACATGTCCCTCGCGGACATCGAGACGGGCGAGAACCTCTTCGAGACCGACGACGACCCCCGCGGCTGCGGCATCTCCAAGCTCGGCTACCAGTTCATCGCCGGCGTGCTCAAGCACGCACCCGCCATCTGCGCGGTCATCGCGCCCACGGTCAACAGCTACAAGCGGCTGGTCCGCAAGGGCAGCATGTCCGGGTCCACGTGGGCGCCGGTGTTCGTGAGCTACGGCAACAACAACCGCACCAACATGATCCGGGTGCCCCTCGCGGGCGGCCGTGTGGAGTGCCGCGCCGCCGACATCAGCGGCAATCCCTACCTGGGCGCCGCGATCATCCTCGCCGCCGGGCTAGAGGGCATCCGCGACAACCTCGACCCGGGAGAGCCGCACACCGAGAACATGTACAACTACAGCGAGGCGGAGATCATCTCCAACGGCCTCGGTCTGCTGCCCCGCAGCCTCGGGGAGGCCATCGAGGAGTTCGCGGCGGACAGCCTGTCCCGCGAGGTCTTCGGCGAGAAGATGTACAACGCCTACATCGACTACAAGAGCCAGGAATGGGACGAATACCAGGCCCATGTCTCCGAGTGGGAGACCAAGCGCTACCTGAAGTTCTTCTAGGTCGCCATGCTCGCTGACTTCGACCTCGGCAGGTTCGGGCTGGTCTCCGGCGCGGACCTGCCCTCGGCCCGCCTCGCCTACGAGACGCACGGCCGCCTGAACGACGACGGCGACAACTGCATCCTGTTGCCGTCCTACTACACGGGCACGTCAGCGAGCTACGAACCGTGGATCCGCCCGGGCCGGCTGTTCGATCCGGCTGACTGGTTCATCGTCGCGGTGAACCTCTTAGGGAACGGGGCGTCGACGTCGCCCTCGCGGGCCCATCCCGACATTGCGGGGGCGAACTTTCCCGACGTCGACATCGCCGACAACGTGATCGCGCAGCACAGCCTGCTCATGCACCTCGGGGTGAAGAGGATCCGGCTGGTCGCGGGCTGGTCCATGGGGGCGCTCCAGGCCTACGAATGGGCGGTCCGGTACCCGGGCCTGGTGGAGGCGATCCTCCCGATCGCCGGGGCGGCACGGTGCTCGCCCCACAACGTCGTCTTCCTCGAGGGGGTGAAGTCCGCGCTGCTGGCCGATCCGGCCTTCCGGGCGGGGCGCTATGTCACGCCGCCGGTGCAGGGACTTCGCGCGTTCGGCACCGTCTACGCCGGGTGGGCGTATTCGCAGGAGTTCTTCTGCGAGGGCACCTATCGGGAGCTCGGGTACCCGTCGCTGGCAGCGGTGATCGAGGGCTGGGCCGCAGACCACGAGCGGGAGGACGCGAACGACCTCCTCGCGATGCTCGGGACCTGGCAGCGGGCCGACGTCGGGAAGCACCATCCCGGCGGGTTCGAGGGTGCAATGGGAAGCATCACGGCCCGGGCCATCGTGATGCCGGGCAGCACCGACCTGTACTTCCCGCAGGCGGACAGTGAGCGGGAGGTTGAGCTGCTGCAGCAGGGGGAGTTGCGCCCGCTGGTGTCCGATCTCGGTCACGTCGCGGGGCGTCCGGGTGTTCGGGCGGCTGAGACGGCGCAGATCCGAGCGGCAGTACAGGAGCTCCTAGGGAGTTGAGCGTCCAGTGCCACCGATCGCATCCCAGCGCGAATCGTGGCGCTAGTGGCGAACCTCGATCTCCGAGTGGTGCTTACTGACCCACTCGGCCATTCGATTCTCCCGGCGCGCGATGAACGTCAGCGTGGCATCCCGGTACGCGACGTACTCATCGGTTGTAGCTGGTGTCCCGGAGCGCTCGAAATTGTCGAACGGCAGGTAGAACTGAATTGCGTCGTAGTCCAGCGTCACGAGATCCTGGAGATGGAAGAAATTGACTAACTCCTTGAACCCGTCGAAAAGCGCGAAGAAATCCTCGTAGGCGCGGGTGACGTCGGAGAGCGGGCTCCCCGGCTCTCCTGTGTAATGGCGGCGGATGCACTCGAGGGTCAGGTCCATCCGGTCAGCGATCACCGGTCTCAACCCTCGTGCCGTGTTCATCGTGGGGCGGTCCTTCTTCCGGACCGGCCAAATCATCGAACTGCCGATGGTGTACTGCGGGTCGAGGTAACGAGACCGCTGCTCTTCATTCAGTCCGGCGATGGCGTCGACCAGGGGTTTCGGACGTAGCCATCGGGTGTAGGAGGCTGTGATGGCGTCGCTGCCGTACCAATGGTGCGCCCCGGCGGTGTCCTCGAAAATGAGGTAGCCCTTCCGTCGGACCGATGGCGCGGTCGGGGCGAAGAGCACGCGGGAGTTCAATTCCTTCGTCCACAGCAATTGGTGGTCCAGTCGAAGTCTTTTGCTGTCCCTACCCGCGTCGGGTCGCGACTTCGCCGGTTTGTCGGATTTGTAATCAAAAGAAGTATCGAAGACGCGCATTGTGGAATTGTATGCGCACCATAGGCATTCCATAGAGATGCCGCTGCCGGCACCTTCTGTGGCGCGCCGCACCCGAGGTACGAGCTCCGCCGAGGTCATTTACTCCGGAGCCGCCCCAACTGTTCACTGAAATCTCTTGCATGCCGCGTCTGAATTTAGAAGGGAGGCGCCCGGCGGCAGCGAGTGGTTCAGGATCTGCGCTTGCAGATGCCCGCGGAGCTGCAGGTGAAGCGGCTCGTGCTCCCTGGGTTCAACAGACGTTCCGAAGAACCAGGGGTGTCTACGTCGGCCATAATCTGCTCCGATTTACGTTGATCAGAGGCCTACTCCGCCGGCACCGTCCGAGGAGGACGACGCGTCGTCGTCATGCTCCTCGATGACCTTCCCGTCATGGACCCGGTTGAGCTCGATGCCCTCGAGGTAGCTGGGCACGGGTGGATCGAGGTCTTCATCGCTAGTCATGATTCCGATCCTAGGTGCCAACCCGCTCCTTCTTCTGCGCTGCCCGCCAGACGTGGCCCCAGCCCGGCGCCAGCGCGGCAGCTCGCCGCATCGACAGCACGAGGCTCGCCTCGCGGGCGATGCCCTGGCCGGCAATGTCGAACGCCGTGCCATGATCCACTGAGGCGGAGCTGTGCGACTTCCTGTCCACCAGTGACGGCCGGGTCCGGATGATCGGGAGCCGGATGTCGCCCGGCCGGATGATCGAGGTCGCGGACGGTGCCGGCACGCTTCTGGACCTGAGCAGGCTGAGCGGCCTGATCTCCAGCACGGAGGACACCGCGACCTTCGCGGGTTCGACCTCCCTGGTCGAGGTGTACGCGTTCCTCACCGCGCGAGGGCAGATGCTGGACGCCGCACCCGGGGTGATCGCCGAGCAGACGCTGGCCTGCGCCCTGTCCACCGGAACCCACGGTCAAGGCCTGCAGCAGAGCTCGATCGCCGGCGCCGCGCTGGCCATCCGCCTGGTGCTGGCCGACGGCACGGTCGCGCAGTTCGACCGTGACCACCCGGACTTCCCCGCGGTCCAGCTCGGCCTCGGCTCACTGGGCGTGATCACCGCCGTGACGTTGCGCGCACGGGAGTCGATGATCTACACCTGCGTGAAGAAGGCCGTCGACGCCGGCACCCTCGAGACGGATCTGGACCTGGAACCGGGAGAACATCCTGGTCAAGGCGTGGTGGTTCCCCCAAGAGAACCAGGTCCAGGTGTGGACCGCCAACGAGGCGACCGACGATGAGGTGGCGCGCTACCGGGCCGGCGGCAGCCAGCTCGTGGAGTACGCGACGACCGATACGTCCATGAACAGCACGATCGAGTCCACGCTGCAGCACCTCCGCGACGACAGCAAGGGCGTCGCCGATAACGGCAAGTCGCTCCGCACGGTGTCGCGCTTCCGGGACTTCACCGACGTCACGGGTGACATCTACCAGGTGTTCTGCAAGGGGATCGCGACTCCTCAGATCAACGTGGAGATCGGCATCCCGCTCGCGCAGGCCGGAGCGGTGATCAGGAAGATCAAGGACTGGCACGCGGAGACGCGCCCCCGGATGCACTACCCGGTGATCCTGCGCTGCACCGGCGCGTCCGAGGGATGGCTGAGCCCGTCCAACGGCCAGGACACCTGCTACTTCGGCTTCGTGGTCTACTACGCGGCGGACGGTTCGCTGTCCGAGGAGGGAAACAGCTTCCTCCGGGCCGTGGAGCGGGCCCTGGCCGAAGAGGGTGGCCGGCCGCACTGGGGCAAGTACTTCGACGAGTCCCTCTACGACTGGCCAGCGCTCTACCCCCAGTGGGAGGCCTTCCGCCGGGTGCGCGAGGCGCTGGACCCGGACCACCGCTTCGCGAATGCCTTCACCGATGCGCTCCTCGACTGACCCGACCCCACCACTAGGACAGGAGCACCACCGATGAACGCCTGGGTGACCTTGCTGACCCAACCCGACTACCTGATCGGGGTCCGGACGCTGCGTGCCTCGCTCGAGCGCTCCGGCAGCACCGCCCCCCTCGTCGTCATGGTGACCGAGGGGATCGACGAGCAGGCCCGGCGCCTCCTCCAGGACGACGGGTGCCTCCTGCGCGACGTGGCACCGTTGCGCCCGGCCGGCGGGTCGGCGGACAGCTACGCCAACGCCCGGTTCGCGGAGGTGTGGACCAAGCTGGCCGTCTGGGGCCTCACGGAGTTCGAGCGCGTCGTCTTCCTGGACGCCGACATGCTGGTGACCCGGAACATGGACGAGCTGTTCTCGCTGGACCTGGCCGACGGCGCCATCGCCGCCTGCCACGCCTGCCGGTGCAACCCCAACCGGATCGCCAGCTATCCGCCGAGCTGGACACCCGAGACCTGCTTCTACACGCACTGCCGGGGCGGGGACCACGTCACCGAACCGGACGCAACGGACAACTACCTGAACGGCGGCTTCCTCGTGCTGTCGCCCGACGAGGCCGTCCTCGCCGACATGGTGGTCCGGCTGGCAGGCGTGGACGATCTGTCCCACTACCCGTTCGCCGAGCAGGACTTCCTCAACGAGTACTACCGCGACCGCTGGCGTCCTTTGCCCTACGTGTACAACGCGCTAAAGACCCTGCCGCACCAGCACCCGTCGGTCTGGGATCCGGCGTCGGTGAAGAACATCCACTACATCATCGACAAGCCGTGGGCGAAGCCGCTGGACCCCACCGACCGGTACGTCAACGTGAACCGGCTCTGGTGGGAGATAGCCGACACCCTGGGCGCGCCCGTCGGATCCTGAGTCCGCAGGCGAAGGTGCTCGGTCTCAGCCCTGCTACCCCCGGTCGGGTTCGCACCAATTGCGTCCCGCGCCACCAAGATGTGCGTCCGCATGAGGACTTCGACCCATTCGTCCTCCCTGTGGCCGCACCGCCGTGAAACTCGGCGTTCAGCGCGCTCAGCCTAACGATGTCGTCATCCACCGCGACAAGCGCCTCCATGCGCGCGACAGTGACGCGAGCTCGTCACCGTGGCTGATCCAGTCCCCGGAAGCGTCCTCGCCCGGATGGGAGCGTCGGGGGTGTGCGGCTCCGACCGCCACGTGCTCGACGGCGACTGGAAGCTGCCCTTGCCCACGGTCAGGGGCCACGAGGGTGCCGGGACCGTCGAGGCCATCGGCGACGGCGTCACCGACGTCGCCGTGGGCGACCACGTGATCCTCTCCTGGTTCTACCCCTGCCGGCGCTGCACCGCGTGCCTGTCGGGGAAGTCCTACGTCTGCACGGGCAGCCGGTCCGAGGAATGCCTCCTGCCGGACGGCAGCAGCCCGCTCACCCTTGACGGCGAGCGCGTGTTCCCGTACCTGACCGTCGGGTCCATGAGCGAGTACGCCGTCGTGCCCGAGGCCGGCGCCATCCGCATCCCCGAGGAGGTCCCGTTCGACGTCGCCAGCCTCATCGGCTGCTCCGTCGCCACCGGCGGCGTGGGGCTCTCGATCATCATGGCGCTGCGTCTCGTCGGCGCGAACCCGATCATCGCCGTCGACCTCAGCGAGGAGAAGCTCGCGACCGCGCGGAAGTTCGGCGCCACGCACACGCTCGTGCCGTCGGACGGGCTCGCGGAGGAGATCGCCGCGATTACCGGGGAAGGCGCGGCGTACGCGTTCGAGGCGATCGGGCGGGTGCAGACGATCGAATCGCTCCCGTCGCTCATCGCGGCGGGCGGCAAGGCCGTCATCGTGGGCCTGCCGCCGGAGGACAGCCCAGTGTCCATCGACGCGCTGGCGCTCGCGGAGAGCGGGAAGTCGCTCATCGGTTCCAACTACGGCTCCACCGTGCCCGGGCGGGACTTCCCGCGCCTGGCCGCGCTGTATCTCGCGGGGCGGCTGCCCGTCGATGCGCTCATCTCGCACAGGATCGGGCTGGACGACGTCAACGAGGCCTTCGACGCGATGCGCCGGGGTGAGCGGGCCCGTAGCGTGATCGTGTTCTGAGGTCGCCGCCGAATTTTCGTACGGTTGGACCAGCAGAGGCGGCGCAGCCGCGGTGAGGGGAAGTATGGGGCGGCCACGCCAGGCGATTCTGTCGCCGGAGAAGATCTACCGGGCAGCGCTGGAGCTCGTCGACGAGGTCGGGGACTTCACGCTGCCGGGGCTCGCGAGGAAGCTGTCGGTCAGCCCGTCCTCCATCTACCACCACGTGCAGGGGCGGCCGGAGATCATCAACGGCATCCGGTCCGTCATCGGCTCCGATGCCCTGGCCTCCGGCGACTTCTTCACCGCGGGACCCGACTGGCGGGACCGGGCGGCGGCGTGGGCGCGCAGCTACCGCAGCGCCCTCGGCCAGCACGCGAAGGCCATTCCGCTGCTCGTGGGGGAGGCCGTGACGGACACGGCCACGCTCGACATCTACGAGCACCTCGCCGCCGTGTTCGTGGAGCAGTGGTTCGCGGCGAACGACGTTGTGGTGGCCGTGACCGTCCTCGACAGCTTCATGCTCGGGTCCGCACTGGACCTGGCGTCCCCGGAACTGGCCTGGCTCACCGACGCCGAGGGCCAGCCCGCGCTGCACTGTGTCTTTGCCGGCGCCGCCCTCGCGGGAAAGCGGTCCGATCTTAGCTTCGAGGTCGGTGTGGCGGCGATCATCGCCCACCTCCAGGCGCTGCTTCCCCAAAGTTGAGGGCACCCGTGGGCTCCGCGGGTTAGTCGAGCAGGGGAGTACTGTCCCGTTGGCGGCTGTCAGGCCGGCCGCCCCTGGTACATGACCGGGTCGAGCGTCGTGGTGCTGCGTAGGGAGCCGACCAAACTATAGAAGCCCATCTGCGGCTTGTTGAACTGGAACACGCGGTAGAGATGGAACCGGTCGGGAACCTCGGCCGAAAATTCGACCTCGTTACGCGACACCAGGAAGGGAAGCTGCTTGATGCTCCGGGTGGTCTTCACCTCGATGAATTTCTCCCTGCCGGACGGCTCGAACGAGCGGACGTCATAGCCCAGCCCGTCGCCACGCGTGGCGGAGACGTGCTCCACCCGCTCTGCGAGCGTGGTTCTGCCGAGACTCCTCAGGGTGCGCTGTTCGTGAGCGACGACGGCCAGTTCCCCGGCCAGCCCCAGATCTCTCCGCTGGGCCTCCACCTGCTGGAAGTCGACGAAGCGACCCGTGCGTGTGTGCGGCGCCCGCAGGCCCGCCAGGTCGAGGACGGGCGCATCGGTCTGCACCAGCAAATCCGCGGGACCGCTGATCGGCGGGACCGCATCCTCGACCGATCGGAGCATGAGCCGCCGCAGGTCGGGGTCACTCTGGAACTCCTCCAGAACAGCGGTCCGGAGCCGGTCCTGGACGTTGCTCATCGGTTTGTAGCCGTCGATCGGAATCCCTTTGGCCTCGATCATGACGGCGGAGATGTTCTGGTGCTTAAATTCGATCGAGCCCTTGGTGCGGCCGATGATCGCCTGGAGTTTTCGGTTCTCCTCGGCCTTATTGAACGACTTCCCGGCCAGTTCAAGCCGTAGCATCCCGAAATAGCTGGCGACGACGGCGCCTACCTCCGCGTCCGTCCAGTTGCTCCCCCGCGCTTTAGCCATCGTGCCAGGATACGCGAGCACTTCGGCTGGCTCGGCAAGCGGAGAGGCGTCCAGCCGGGTCGCTACTTGCCCGGCTTTCAGTCGGTGCGGCGCCCAGCTGGCGGGCACGGTCGGCAACCGCGTCCGGGGCGTCGGCAGCAGACGACGCCAGCCCGCCCTGCTCGCCCGCCCAGCTCGGCACCTCGGTATCCCGCTGGATGTCGATGTCGAACACGACGTGGTCCGGGTGGTGCCAGGTCGAGAAGACCTCCACGGGTCGCCCGTCCTGGTCGAAGCTCGTGCCCTCCAGCAGCAGGACGGGCGACGACGCCTTCAGCTGCAGCAACCGCAACAGGTCCGCGTCCCCCGGCACGGCCCGGATCTGCCGCTTCCCGGAGGCGATCTGCACATCGAACCGCTCCCCGAGGACGGCGTGGAGGGACGCGTCGTGCAAGTCCTCCGCGGTAAGCGCGGAGAACGCCGGGAAGGGGAGCCAGGTGTGTAGAAGCAGGACAGTGTGCCGCGGAATAGGCACGGCCTTTGGGGCGAGTGACTCTCTTGCCGCCACGGCAGCGACCAGACCACCCGGGATGTGACCTACCGCGTATTGGACCACCGGGCGTAGGGCTTCAACTGGAGCATCTTCGCCACCCCGGCGCACGCTTCAACAATCCGAACTACTACGGCAATGTGAACCGCTACACCCAGACCTCTGCGAAATAGGTTTTCCAAGCCCTGCAAACCCACCATAGAGACGCAACGCGCCGCCAGGTCTTGGAATATCCACTATAACTGCCATCGATCACACAAAGCGATCGGCAACGCTCCCGGCCTCACGCCCTCATCGATCCGCCACCAACTCAATGACCCAAGACGACTAGTCTTGCCACTAAACCGCTCCACTGCTGCGGCTAGGATAAGACAATCGGGCGCTAAGGGGACTCGCCTGATAAGACCCAACGTCATAACCACGCTGTTCGAGCAAGGCACTGATTTCGACAACTAGTTCATTGAAGAGGGAGTCGTCATCCCACAGCTTTTGATCAACATCCACAATTTTCTCGGTGCGTTTTACAAACTGACAGAATTCATTGCAAGTCGTCGCGCTGGCGTCCGATTCGGGTGAATTCGGTAGTAGACCAGTTGCGTCAGGAGGGATGGCCAGTTTGGGCGTAACTCGAATTGCCAGGCTATGCATCGGAGGATCTTCTTGTGATTCATCAGTGCGGTACGCTAAAACGCTCAAAAGGTTGTGTAGCGAGTGACCGTGGCCTCTACTAATCGCTGCCAACCAGGCTACGAAACTCAACACCGCTAGCCGCGCATGGGTTGACTCGGAGCAACCTTCATGCTCGAGAATTTTTGGAAGGGGATCAGAACCAAAGACCCGGTGTACTTCGCCCTGCGCGATGGGGCAGCCTTCCAAGGCGGATTGAAAAACCTCTACGAGACCCCTAAGGTTCTCGAGCTGTCTAGGCCCCGAACCTCGACGATCGAACGCACCGGTGATGAACAAGAGCCACGGTCTAGTCCGGGCAGATTGAATGGACTGCACCCCTGACAATGCGCTATATATTGTACGAGCATTGCCGGCCGGGTCCGCAAGTGGACTGCCACAAAGATCAATGTTGACAACGTCAAAAGTGTTATCTCCGACAGCATGGCGCGCCATAGAGTTAATCAACCCCAGCTCTGAAATGTTGTCGGGAATAATTGTGCTTTCGCGATGTATTCCGCCACGCCGTTTTAGAATTTCTTCATTCAAGGCTAAATATGCAAGATCAGCATCAGATCCTCTGGAAGCATCATCAAAACCTAGATAGCGGAGCTGTATGTCGCGGCGCAAGCACTCCTGCTGAATCATGTCAAGATCAATTAGGTCACTTCCCGGTAAGCCCAGGTATTTGAGGACTGTCTTGTTCGGTTCCACTCCGCTATCGCTACGCAGCGCAGCAGACGCCGGGTCTCCTAAGAGGCTTTGCACCGCTTTAAGCCACTGGCGCGTGCGAACATAATGCTTGTGTGGTCTATGCCAGGGCTTTAGGGCAGGAGTCAGATCTACTGCGGGAAGGTAGGCGCTCGCGTAGGATGACTTGGCAACTACGCTGTTTACGTCGAATTCTTCGAACTCCAACTGATCGTCGCTGAAATCATCGCTCACGCGTCGGCCTCCAGCACATCGGCGAGATATCGGAGAAGCTCATGGAACTCCTCCCGCTCGAAGTCGTCCATAAGGTTGAATGCAGCTAAAACCTGGGCCATGGCTACCACTTGCCGACGCCGCCTAACAGCACCCCGATCGTTTTTGTCCGCGCTGTTACCCAGAATAATTTCACGTTCAAGTGAAATGCTCTCTAATGTGCGCGCTCGCGATGAGTCTGACCAAACGATTTCGGGAAATTCTTCATCCACGTTCCGATGCTTCTGCCACGCTTCGCGGGCGATTGTCTCAAGCCTGTCTCGCTCGACGCTACTTGCTGAACTCCGCGCTTCCCGACGCACTGCATTGGCAAGACTCTTTTGCTGATTAATTACGCGGGCGACTGCTGCGTGCACCCAAGAGGTCAGTCGTAGGGCATGAGGGTGAGATGCATTAAAGGCTTCACGATCGATGTTGAGTGCGCCCTCGAAGCCGCGTAGTACGAACACCTCACACGATAGCTGGCGAAGCCGAGTCAGTTCAGCAATCTGGAATTGAAGGAAGGAGCGGTCGAAAAGAGTCCCGCTCGCGCCGTTCACACGAATCATCACGCCGTTGTGCTCGACGGGTGCAATCTTCGGCGCCCACATGATGTAGGCGTAGAACTCCAGTGTCCCTGTCGTATCCGCTTCGTCACGCCCTTCAAACCCTTCGATCAGATGACCAGCGAAAACCAAGGGCCGTGTAAGTGCATGACTTGTTGCAGGTAAGGAATTGAAAACAATAGGTCTTTGAAGTTGCAGGTCATCGAAAAACACATCGAACGGGAGGGAAGATGGTTGTCCTACTACCTCTTCTGGAAGTACGTTCTTGAACTGGTCATGCGAAATCTCGGTTGCAGCACCAGGTTGGTTGCCAGGCAGCTCAAACAGATCGGCGTCGATCGGCAAGCTTGAGGGACTCCCCTCGACATAGGGCAGAGGAGCAGCGAGCGCCAGTTCCCACACAGTCTGAAGGTACTTGTCGAGCAGGTGGCTGAGCGAGGGATTACGAACGGCACCGCTCTCGAGCTGATCCCACACGCTGCGAACTAATTTGCCGAAGGCACACCTTGGTGTCATAGCGTCGTAGCAACAACATAACTGGATAGAGGGAGTTGCCTGGTGGGGCGCAGAGCATTGACGTTCTCGGATCGGGCGGACATCGCGGTTGGGATCCGAGCGGGTCATTCCGACCGGCGGATCGGAGCCGACATCGGGCGGGATCACACGGTGGTGTGGCGGGAACGGCGCAGGAACACGACGAGAACCCGCGGCTATAAGCCGGTGACCGCTGACTGCAGGGCCGAGGACCGTCGGAAGCGCCCGCAGGTCCGCAAGATCGACGCTGATCAGGTCCTCCTGGCCCGGGTGAAAGCGGACCTCCGAGGCTCCCGGACACCGCGGCAGGTCGCGGGTCGTTTGCGTTTGGAGGCCGCGGACTCCAGCGTGGGACGCATGGTCAAATCTCCCGACGCGCAGGGCCGCACCGTCTCACACGAAGCGATCTACCGGTGGATCTACGCGATGCCCAAGGGCGAACTCGCCCGCGAGGGCATCCTGCTGCAGTCCAAGCAGACCACCCGGAAACGCCGCAAACCCCTGGGTGAGCGCACCGGTGGCCGGATCGTGGGCATGGTCAGCATCGATGACCGCCCGGACACTGCCGCGGACCGGCGGATACCGGGCTCCTGGGAAGGAGACCTCGTGGTCGGTAAGGCCGGCAGGAGTGCGGTCGCAACCCTGGTGGAGCGCTCGAGCCGGTTCCTGATCATGCTGGGCCTGCCCGAGGGCAAAAAGGCCGCGGGTCTGGCCGATGTGCTCATCGACCGGGTGAACGACCTGCCGGCGCTGATGCGCGGATCCCTGACCTGGGACCAAGGCACCGAAATGGCCCGCCACGCCCAACTCACCGTCGCCACCGATCTGCCGGTCTACTTCGCCCACCCCCACTCGCCGTGGGAGCGCGGCACGAACGAGAACACCAACAGGCTGATCCGCGAATACCTACCCAAAGGCGTCGAGATCACCAGCCACCAGCCCTACCTCGACGCCATCGCCGACGAACTCAACGACCGACCGAGAGCCACCCTGGGCTACCTCACACCCCGGGAAGTCTTCACCCGACTACTCACCGACAATGTTGCTTCCACCGGTTGACAACAAGCGGTCCAGTAGACGCGTTCGTTCTTCAGCGCCGAGAAGAACGATTCCGCCATCGCGTTGTCCCAGCACACGCCGATGCGGCCCATCGATGAGCGCATGCCCAGGCCGGTGACCAGGGCCCTGAAACTGGCCGGGGTGTAGACCGACCCGCGGTCCGAGTGCCAGATCGCGTCCGGGGCGATCCAAGTCGTCGCGGCAGCGTTCGTCATCGCGGTCTCGACCAACTCGGAGCGCATATGGTCAGCGATAGCCTAGCCGACGACCTTCTTGGAGTAGCAGTCAATGACGGTGGCCAGATACACGAATCCCTCCCACGTGTGGAGGTAGGTGATGTCCCCGACGAACTTCACCCCGGGCCGGTCCGCGCTGAAGTCCCGCCGAACCAGGTCCGGCATACTCGCGGCGGCCTCGGCATCGGCGCTGGTGATGGCCCGGAACGGCCGCGGTTGGCACGGCACCAGTGCCTCTTGGCGCATGATCTGACGCACCAGTTCCGGTGAGCACTCGACCGACTCCGCGGCGAGGTCCGCGTGGATCCGCCGGTACCCGTACGTGCCGTCGGAGGCCTCGAAGAAGGTCCTGATCCGGGTTGCGAGGACTGCGCGGCGGGCCGCGGTCGCTGACTGCGGGCGCGTCCGCCAGTGGTAGTAGCCGGAGGTGGAGACTCCCATCCACCGGCACATGGACGCCACCGGGTTCGACTCTGCCGGGTCGATTTTCTGGGAATCGATGTATTCGTACTTGCTCACTACCGCTGCTCCCTGGCGAAGTAAGCACTGGCTTTTTTCAGGAACGCCGTCTCGGCCCGCAACTCCTGGTTCTCGCGCTCGAGCTCCTTCAGCCGGGCCCGTTCCGGGACGGTCAGCGCGGCCTCGGTACCGCCGTGGGACTGACGGTACTTGGTCAGCCAGTTCCGCAACGTCTCAGGTGCCACACCGTATGCGGTCGCGACGTCCTTGATGGGCTTGGAAGTGCTGATCACCTCCTGACACAACTCGTCCTTGAACTCCTGGGTGAAACGTCGTCGTGAAGCACTCATCCTGCGGATCTCTCTTCCAGTAGCACCCTCAGTTTAAGAGGGCCCACCGTCCGAAATCCCTAGGCCGCCCACATCAACAATTGAGGCCGCAGCAAGCTCACCCGAAGATCATCGAACCCCTCGAGCCAAGGATCCCCCCAGATATGCCCTCGTTAGTGAAGAGCCGCTTGATGTCCAGGTGAAGGAAGTAAGGGTGTGCAGATGGCCACTGGCGCACACAGCCAATTGCGGGCCGCTCCGTTGTTGGTCAGCACTCGATATCAGCGTTCAACTGTGCTTGCATCGTGGAGTTATCGCTAGGGGTCCTCCTGCACGACGATCCCTTCGTCTCCGGGGAGTACCTTGCCTCGATCTCGCTCTGCTTCGTCCTCGTCGTTCAGCGCAAACGCTTCACCGGGTGAGCAAAGAGCCGTTACACCAACACTGTACGACTTTTCCGATGCATCGGTATCGAATTCGGCCCGGGCGACGGGGCCGCCTTCTGCAAAAACAACTGGATGTGTTGTCGGGTTTACGGTGCGTACAGTCATGCCAAGGGACTCCCAATACTCGGCGACACGTTTTGCGTCCTCAATATGGTCTGTTCCTTGCGGCGCCCAGTGGTCGTAGCTATAGCTTGCGCCCTTCTCACCACCTCCAAGGGAACACTCCTGAGCCCAGGCCACGCCGATGCGGGGCCACCACCCGGTGACGTCGAGCTGTTTGGTGGTGTTGATGACGAGTTCGACCGTTCGGTCCCGCCCTTCCCTAGCGCTGATCGTCTTCTCCGGCATCGTTTTATCCGACATTGTATTGACTGGCTCCTTTTCAACACATGCGACCATTGTAATTCCCATCATGAGCACGGCAGTCGCCGCCGTGAGGGTCCTAAGCCATGGGTTATTGGCCGGCATTGGGCACTCCTTCCTGTAAGGCTTTCTGGGCTCTTCGGACATCCGGTGGGGGTGAGGACCTGAGACTTTCCGGTTGAGGGGTGGCGGGAAGGGGTCGAGGTCCCCGAGGATCAGTAGCGCCAACCGCTGTTCCTAGTCCGAGGACCTCGACGTGTCTCACCATAGTTCGAGGCGCGCCGGTGCGCGCCCTGCCGATTGTCCTTGTTCGCGGGCGTGTTCGCGCTGCGATCTGCTGGTGGGCCTCGAGGGGGTGCATGTCGAGCAGGTCCAGCGCCTGGAGGGCGTGCTCGTCGTGACCGTGTCGACGTCGCCGCAACCGATGGGGTGTCCGGCATGCGGGGTGATCGCGGTCGGTCGGGGCCGCCGCCGGCGGGTGCTCCACGACGTGCCCGGCGCGACCAGGGTGGAGGTGATCTGGCGCCAACGCATGTGGCGGTGCGCCGATCCCGACTGTGCTCGGGGCGTGTTCCTCGAGCAGGTCCCAACACTCGTGAAAGCGCGGGGATCCATCACCAGACGCGCGACCGTCTGGGCGATCGGGCAGCTGCGCCGCGAGCACGCCACGATCGCGGGGATCGCCCGGCAACTGTGCACCTCCTGGAAGACGGTGTGGCGGGCGGTCGAACCCGAACTGGCGCGGCTCGCAGCCGATGAATCCCGCTTCCACGGGGTGAGCTCCCTGGGCGTGGATGAGCACATCTGGCACCACGTCGATCCCCGACGACGGGGCCTTAAGGAACTCACCGGCATGGTCGATCTCACCCGCGACAAGGACGGCAAGACACGGGCCCGGCTGCTGGATCTGGTTCCCGGACGGTCCGGGAAGGCCTACAGGGACTGGCTCCAAGCCCGCGGCGAGGCGTTCCGCAACAACGTGCACGTCGCCGCACTGGACCCGTTCGCCGGCTACAAGACAGCCATCGACGACACACTCGAGGACGCCGTCGCGGTGCTCGATGCGTTCCATGTCGTCAAACTCGGCACCCATGCCGTGGACGAGGTCCGCCGGCGCGTCCAGCAGGACACCCTCGGCCACCGCGGACGCAAGGGCGATCCGCTCTACGGAATCCAGACCATCCTGCGTGCCGGCGAGGAGAACCTCACCGACAAACAACGCGCCCGGCTCACCGCCGCGATCGACGCGAACCCGGTCCACGACGAGGTCTTCATCGCCTGGCAGTGCGCACAAAGGCTGCGCTCGGCCTACCGCGCGGAGCATCTCACAGAAGGGCGCAGGATCGCCGAGGACATCGCCGATACCTTCGCGACCTGCCCGATCCCCGAAATCGCCCGCCTGGGACGGACCCTACGGCGCTGGCGTCAGGCGTTCCTGGCCTACTTCACCACCAACCGCACGAACAACGGCGGCACGGAAGCCATCAACGGCATCATCGAACTCCACCGCCGCCTCGCCCGCGGCTACCGCAACCGCCACAACTACCGACTCCGCATGCTCCTCGCCGCCGGCGGCCTCAAACAATGACCCCCCACCGGATGTCCGAAGGGCCGCTAAACGTCCCTCCCCCGGCCTGGCGCTGCTGGCCGGTCTGGAACCCCTGCATGGCGCCAGTGGACGACCGCTATGCGTCCTTCACCGTCTTCGCGGCCATGTACAAATCCCAAATAGGCCACTCCTGCATCCTGGTCAGCTGGGCGGCATCGAGGAGACTAAGGTAATAAGCGACGTCTTCCTCTTCTCCGAGCAGAATTGCGCAGCCAGCTTCAATGAAGGGGGCATATTCATCTTCACTGCTGCTTATTTCGCGTTTTAATGACCGAATGGCAGAACGCTGATCCTGTGCAAGCTTGCCCTTTCTAGCAGCAATCTGCCAATCGTTTATTTGATGATTCGGACGGTCGCCCTGCTTCAAGATCAACCAGTTATTCAGGGTTAGCGCCGCATCCAGAAACTCAGTTTTTCGGACTTCAACAATATCGGCGGCGTGGATGAGGTTGAGTACGGTCAAGTTGGCGTACTCTGAGGTTTCAGGGTACTCAAAAATCTCGTCGTATGCGTTGACCACATTGTCGAGGTGCAGGTTTAGGGTGTACGGCAACTGTTCGCGGTCCACGATCTCATATGGCGTCACTCTTCTAATTTGATTTTCGCCTGATTCGGTTTCTCCGGTCAAAATAAATTGCTGACCCAGTTCTGGGTCGAAAAGATCACGACACTGCCATCTATCCTTGGCACTGTCTCGAACAACGATTAGCTGGATACCCCAGCGCCCCACTGGTTGGAAAATTCTGCCTGTTTCCCGATGGGGGTCATCAATTTCTTTTCCCTCCACCATCACTCCATGCAGACTGATGAGCTGCCGACCCCTGACACCCTCCAGCGGTTCCAGCTCGACAAGACTTGAGTTGATCCCTAACGCATCACACAGGGACACTAAAGTCGTTAGGTACTTAAAGTGTCGCCGCAGATCCTGCTGATCCTCGCCTGGGGCGACATCAAATTTATTTTCTTCCCCATCAACATGGAAGAACTGATTGTCTACAGATGCAAAATAAAAGCCCAGGTCATTGAATCGCTCTCTCAGGGTTTCACGCATTGTCAGCATCATTGAGCCCGAGGCAGTCTGCCCCATAATGGACAACTGAATCTTCAAGCCATCACTAAGCACAAGCTCGAAGGTTTCTTGATCCACTCTTCGTTTTACTGGGTTGCGAAATACGAAATCTCCACTGGAAAAAGTTAGGTTCGCCTCTTCGCCAACGTACTCGTTCGGCGTAAGGGAAAATTCCATATCAACAAACACTGTCATACCCTTGGCATTTTCCGCGACAAGAGTGAAGTCGTGCGTAGCGCGTTTTAACACTACGGGAGCATCGAAATTTAGCGATCCGTCTGAGTAGACGGTGATGCTACTAAGATCGCCCAACTGTTTTATATCAACCCTCATCCCGGGTTGCTCATTACGCGTTTGCAGCGCCAGCTTGACTATGGCTTCAATCTTGGAAGGATCGGAAGGCAGTCGCTTTATGTCTACTGCGATCTGCTTTCGGCCTTCCATTTTATCGATAAGGTACTGAATCTTAAATGGATTCAGTAGTGCATACGCTGGATGTCTTGTATTAGTTTTTGGATTAACGAATACGACGAAAAAGAGAACGCCATTATTTTTGAGATACCCAGCAAGATCCGTTTTAGAGATTGGAAATGTATGCGGAAGCTCTCTAGCCCCTGTGGGCTTGCGGCCTTTGACTTGAACGACAACGCGACCCTCAAAGGTCTCCTTGCTATGCACTTCCGATGAATGAACGTCGATGTGTCCGTCAGTCAACAGGGTTTTGTCATTCGAGTCGATCACTGGTTCCAAACGTGAGCACGCAGAAATCATGTCAACTATTTTAGTAACGGCTCGCAGCTCGACGTTCATAGGATTCATTGTCGTCTATGGCTGCCTGCGATAAGTAACCGGCCGCGGCGAGCCCGTCCACAACTGTGGACTGCTGAAAGGGGAACTGCCGGCCCATGACGAACCGGCCGCCAGCGCCTGACAGACCGGACGCGGCAGGATCCTCCATGGTTCCTCACGATGATGGTTGTTTCGGATCACGAGGGTTGCGGCCTCGCTCCTTCCAATAGTCGTCGCGCTGCCTCCGAACGAATTTGACCAGGTAGACCACGCTCGCAACGACTGCGATCGCTTGGATAACCACGCCCACCCAAACCCAGGGACTGTCGCCGTCGAGGAAAGTTCTCAACACCAACGACGCGACAAGGAGGGACAGCACTGCTACCAGACCAGCAGCCTGCGCTTTCTTCCGCTGCGATGCATGACCATCCACGACGCACCCCGTTCATCGATCTGCTTGACTCGGCAGACTCTAGCCCAAGCAAAAATGCCCAAGTTCTCGATCCGACCACGGGACAGGCCGAGCGTATGGCGACTACGACCAACCAGGGTTACGCGGTGTCACTGCACTCGAGGCAACTTCCATCAGGTCAACCAGCTTGGACTTGAGCGTCACGTCGGTGCCCATAAAAAGGCGGTCCGTCACGCGGAATCCGAAGGTGTCGAACGCACAAACTTCCACTATGGAGCCCCCGGGTGCGGCACGTGCTTCCAATGCGAGAGCGACGGGGAAGTTCTTGTACCCGTTCAGAGCCTCCCCATATCCGATACTTGAAGTTTGATCCGCGTCTCACTTCCACAGTGCCGGATGAGGCATCCACAGTCACCTTCTCTCCATCGAAGGCTTCACTCACCGCCGTCAGAACCTCCACGGACGAAAGCGGCGAATCCCAGAGTGCACTGACCTGTTGGATCGGTTCGCGTTTCATATAGATATCACTTTCGCCTGAATGAGGACCGACGGGCTTTTCTTTCTGCAGGCTATCTCTACTGCATCGGGAAGTAGGTTGGCCACTCGGGTCCTGGGTGCCCTTTCCAGACCGCGACGAGGGCCAGGGGGCGGGGCGCCCGAAAGCCGATCCGTCACCGGACGCGGGCCGTTCTCGTCCGGTGACGGATCCATCTGCCACGTATGTCGTACAGCGTCGCGTCACTGACCACGAGCGACCTTGAACCAGCTTCATCCCTCAATTGCAATGAAAATTAGGGCGAACATAGCAAGAAGGATCAGCGCGATAATCAAGTACAGGCGGCGAGTATTTGTACCTGATTTTCGTTTATTAATCTTAAAGAGCACCGCATAGCCTGCGATAGCAAGCGGCACCCCAGGAAGGACCCACATCCACTGCTGCACTTGTCCTCCTCGGCGTGAAAAATCTTCTGCTTCTAACCTATCGCGAGGAGGTCTCTCCTAATGGAGAGCCAGCCAATCCCACGAGTGCGGCGATGACGAGAAATAGACGCCTAAGTTGCCCGAGCGGCTTCGCCTGTCATCCGACCGATCCGGACAGTATGGATAGATCAGGGTCGAGCCGCCCGTTAGCCGATGAGCTACCGGGCGCTATCGTCGGGGTCGCCGTGGGTAGGCAACTGAGCGATGAGTCCTAGTAGCTTCGGGCGGCGACGGCGCGTCCAGATCGGGTACCAAGCGGCAACGGAGAAGAAGAAGATGGTGGCAAGCACCCAGAACCAGGGGTGCTCCGGGTTGTCGATGATCAAGTAGATGCCCAAGCTTCCGAACGCCCCGAATAATAGGGGGCCTATCCAAGCCATGACTCGGTCCGCGCGAATCGCCCTTTGGAGCTCTGGGACCCATTGCTCGGCTGTTGCGTCGTGTGGTAGTCGACCCGTGGACATTGCTCTTTCGAAGTTGGTCGCAGTGGGGGTGCCCGGTGGTTCCTTTCTATCCCTGAAACTCTTCCACCGGTTGATCCAGAGGATGACAGCTGAGACGAGTAGTCCGGTTAGAGCGGCGAGGGCGACGTCAGCCGGTCCGATTGACTCCCCAGAAAGAAGGTCCTTTCCGAGCAGAAAACTTACGTACAGCGCAGCGATGATGAGGAAAATGAGCCAGTTTGGGAGGCGTCGAAGCGCTTTGACCCAGACGCTTTCCTTCTTTGCGGTCTGTTCGGTGGGAGTCACCCACACAGTCTGCCAGTCCAATACCTATTCGATCAGTGAGGGATCCTCGGCCGGACGTTGTCACTCGGCGGGTGGAACGACACGAGTGGCTGGTCTCAAACGCCGGTACCCGATGCACCTTAGGGTCGGATCATGGGGAATGGCGTTGATGGTTTGAGGGACGGTAGTTATCAGGTCGGTCGTGTCCAGATTATTGATCTTGGTGCCGATTCGCCGGAGGAACGGTCCCTTGATTCTAGCCACCGTCCAGCACCCTCAAAAGGTAGGCGTTTCGTTGTGGGCGGGCTTGTCGTGGCCGGGGTGATCAGTGGGATCGTCCTTCTCCCGCCGATCAACGACACACCACCTCCTCAGGAGATCAGCCCTCCCATCGAAGCGATCAGCGCCTGCCAGGCCGTCGAGCAGGCAGAGCAGGATGAGGCCGCCATGCTCGTAGGCGAGGATGGCGGGGGGCCGGCGAGGAATCTCCCATCGGGATACAGCTTGTTCGGCGTCATGGCATCGCCGAACGCAACCAGCCTCATCGGCCTACTGCATCCGGACGGTTCCGTCGAGATTTGCGAAGAATCCGCACGCCGCGCATCGTTCACTGTCCGCTTCACCCCGCAGGCCGATTTGGGTGAGCTCCCGGAGGGTATGACCTACGCCTACGACCAGCCCGGCGGATTCACGGACAACACCCTGACCTTGGGCTTGAAAGGTGTCCGGCTCGGCGACGGGACAGTCGTACGAAGCTTGACCCTGTCCGATGGGCGCACTGTTCCGGCCGCGCCGGGATCCGAGCAGCAAGCCAACACTTAGGGAGTGACGCTTGCGCGCAGAGCGATCCCGCAGTGGGATCCGCGACTATCACCCTGCGCCCGTGCGAGAAGCCATACGGTGGCGATGTGTGGCACCGGTGGGCGCCAGTGCCACGTCGCGTATTCCGCTTCCACTTATGGGGATCAGTCGACGGATTCGACGCCGGTGAGGCGTTGCTCTTCGACGTCGAGGCGGGTCTGGAATTGTCGTGCCACGACGTCGTCGATGTGTCCGTCGCGGCGCAGTGTCAGGAGTGCTTGACGCTTGTGCTTGAGGATGTCCAGCCGCAACTGGTTTTCCTCGATGTGGTGGGTGGCATACGGGGCTGAGCTATCCCGCTGTTCGGCCGTGGTGTCGAGGCATTGCAGGACCTTTCTTCGGGCTTCGTGTTCACGGATCAATAGCTCGCGCGTCTCTGTGTCGGTCGCCGGCCCTGGGCCTGACGGGGTGTCGGCTGGGTCTGTGTTGTAGAGGACGGTCAGGGCCGCTTCGTTGAGTGCCCGTTCGACCAGGCGGATCTCGTCTTCTGCGGCATCGGCTGGCAAATCCGCCCACTTGGCGATTCTTGGTAGGAGCGGTCCTTGTACGAGGAGAGTCAGGACGATGACGCCGGCGGTGATGAAGAGGATGTCATTGCGGCCGGGTAGGGATTGTCCGTTGTCCATAATCAGGGGTACGGACAAGGCGATCGCGAGGGACACAGCTCCGCGGAACCCGGCGACGGCGCTGACTACGCGTGCCCGATAGTTCATGCGGCGCTCCCGTTGCGAGGGCCTGCGATCGAGGACACGGATGACGAACACGAGCAAGGTCTGGAAGGTGAAGCGCACCAGAATGAGCGTGAGCCACACCGCGACGGTGGTCAGTAGGAGCCGGCCGATGTCACGGGCTTCGATCTCGTGGGCGATCGCCTGGACCTGCAGCCCGATGAGGACGAACAGGGCCCCGTTGAGGAGGTAGGAACCCAGCGGCCACGTCGATTCGGTCTGCCGGCGGGACGCGGCGGTGCTGATCCGGGCGGAGGTAAAGGACACGATCAGGCCGGCGACGACGACGGCGAGGACACCGGAGGCGTGGATGAGTTCAGCGGCGAGGAAAGCCGCGAATGGGGTGATCAGCAGGGCGATGTTCGTCAGCAGGGCGTCGGTGAGGCGGCGCATCACCAGGTAGGCGATACCCGCGATCAGGCCCCCTGCAGCTGCACCGCCAAGATAGGACTGGAGAACGAGGCCGGTGATGCTCAGGGGTGTGTAGCTGCCGCCGATGCTGATCCCGACCGCTATCCCGTACAGGACGAGGGCGGTTCCGTCGTTGGTGAGACTTTCGGCTTTGAGGAGCATGAAGTTGCGGTGTGGGAGCGTCCTGCCCAGGGCCGCGACCGCGGTGGCATCCGGTGGTGCCAGTGCTGCGCCGAGGATGAGGGCCGCGTTCCACGGGAGCCCCAGGAGATGGGCGATACCGGCGACGCCGAAGGCGGTCGCGACGACCATGAGCGTGCTCATGAGCACGATGCCGCGGAAGTCCCGGCGGATTGAGCGCAACGATGTGGTGAGGCTTTCCCAGAACAGCATGACGGGCAGGAAGACCAGCAGCACCGTCTCCGGGGGCAGCTCGATGCTCTGCAGCTCCGGAATGAAGCCCAAACCGAGGCCGATCAGCAGTAACAGCAGCGGGGTAGCGACGCGTAGTCGCGGCGCCAGGATGGCCCCGACGAGGATGGCGACACCCAGCAGGACAACCGTTTCAAGGCCTTCCACAACCACTCCCCTCCCGCTCGTACTCCACCGAACGATCACTCTCGACCGGGACTGTTGACCGCGACCGTTGACGCTCAGAGCCGTCGCGCATCGGATCCTGAGATGTGCCGGGCCTCACCCCCGGGCCCACAGGTCGTGGTGTAAACCCGGGGATGAGGCCCAGCCCTTGAAACATGCGGCTATCTGGTCACGCGGCTGTCTGGTCGCGTGGCTGCAGCCCGACTGGTTACTGGAACCCGGTGGGCTTCTTCGGTGCGTAGGGCGCTTCGAGTGCGGCGACCTCGTCATCGGTGAGGTGCACGTCCAGTGCGGCGACGGCGTCCGCGAGGTGATTCTCCTTCGTGGCGCCGACGATGGGTGCACTCACGATGGGGTTGTGGAGGACCCAGGCGAGCCCGACCTGGGCCATGGGGATGCCGCGTTCGGCAGCAATCTTCTCGACGGCGTCAGCGATGGGCTTGTCGGCGTCACTGAACGCGGCGTCACCAACCGGGTCGTTGGAGGACCGGGCGGTCTGCTGTCCCCACGGTCGTGCGACGCGTCCCTTGGCCAGCGGGCTCCAGGGGATGCTGCCGACACCATGGGCTTCGAGGAGGCCGAACATCTCGCGTTCCTCTTCGCGCATCATGAGGCTGTACTGGTCCTGCATGGAGACGAAGCGCGTCCATCCATTGAGGTCCGCGGCGTGCTGCATGGAGGCGAACTGCCACGCCCACATGCTCGAGGCGCCGATGTAGCGGACCTTGCCGGCCTTCACGAGATCGTGGAGGGCTTCCATCGTTTCCTCGACCGGGGTCTCGGGGTCGAAGCGGTGGATCTGGTACAGGTCGACGTAGTCGGTGCCGAGTCGGGTGAGGGAGGCATCGATCTGCTCCATGATGGCTTTGCGTGAGAGTCCGGCGCCGCCGGGCCCGTCGTGCATCTTGAACATCACCTTGGTGGCCAGGACGATGTCTTCCCGGCGGGCGTACTTCGTGATGGCCCGCCCCACGATCTCCTCCGAGGATCCGTAACCGTAGACGTTCGCTGTGTCCCAGAAGTTCACCCCGAGGTCGACGGCCTGCCGGAAGATCGGTTCGGCTCCCTCGTCGTCCAGGGCCCACTGCGTGAAGCCCTTCGAGGTGTCTCCGAAACTCATGCAGCCCAATGCGAGGCGACTGATTTTCAGGCCGGAGCGGCCCAGACGTGTGTATTCCATGGAGAAACTTTCCTTTCGATAGCGCGCTACAGAGCAGCGCCTTGGAACAGGCCCTGAAGAGAGGTACCCCTGACGCAGGGTCTAGGCAGTGGGGTCTAGGCAGTGGGGTCTAGGAAGTGGTGGGGCCGGCGGTCGCGGTGGTGGACTCGCTGGCCTGGGTCGCTGTCCAGGTGGACAGCAGTTGCAGGGCGTCGTGGGAGGGTGTGCCCGGTTGGGCGCTGAAGGTGATGAACATCAGTCCGGCGTCCGCGACGAGTTCCATGACTTCGAAGTCCAGGTCGAGTTCTCCGACGGCTGGGAGGCGGATGCGTTTGGAGCCGCTTTTGTGCTGGTGGACGTTGTGCGCGGCCCACCGGACACGGAACTCGTCGCTGCGGGTGGACAGTTCCCCGATGAGGTCCGAGAGTTGACGGTCGTGGGGGTCACGGCCGGCCGCGGCCCGCAGCATGGCCACGCATTCGTTGGCTGCACGGTCCCAGTCCGGGGCGAAATCCCGTGCACGAGGATCCAGGAAGATGAAGCGGGCCTGGTTCGGCGGCAGGATCGTGGTGTCGAACTGGGCGGCGTACAGCGCCCTACCCATACGGTTCGCGGCGATGATGTCCAGCCGACCGTTCTGGACGATCGCGGGAAGATCCGTCATCGCGTCGAGCATCCGCTGGATGGTGGGGCGGACGCGTTGCTGCGGTGCGCGTTGGCGTTTGCTGCGGGTGCTGCGGGTGGTGGTGTCGGAGGCCCGGATGAGGTCCCGGAGGTGTCGTTCCTCCACGTCGTCCAGGCGCAGGGCCTGGACGAGGGCATCGAGGATGCTTTCGGACACGCCGGCCAGGTTCCCGCGTTCGAGGCGGCTGTAGTACTCCACGCTGACCTGGGCGAGCATCGCGACTTCCTCGCGGCGCAACCCCGGCACCCTGCGCCGGCCGTAGGACTGCAGGCCGACCTGCTCGGGTGTCAGCCTGGCCCGCCGGGAGGTCAGGAACTCCTGAATGTCATCTCGGGTGCTCATGACTTCAACGGTAGAACGCTAGGGCGTGTCTCCTAACCGTTTGAGCCAGAGGGTGATCGCGCGTAGCACGGCGCCGCCTCGGTAGGTGAGGGCGAGTTTGTCGTAGCGGGTCGCGATGCCCCGCCATTGCTTGTCCTCGTTGAAGGAGCGCTCCACCACGTTGCGGCCCTTGTAATCCTCGATGTCGTAGCTGACGGGTCGACCGCCGCGGCTTCCGCGGCGTGCCCGGTGTCCTCGCTGGTCGGACGGCTCGGGGATGACAGCGATGATGCCTCGCTCGCGCAGATGCGCGCGGATCGCGCGGGACGAATAAGCCTTATCTGCCCGCACCCGGTCCGGGCGGGAGCGTGGCCGTCCAGGGCCGCGGCGGGCCACGCGCAGATGCTCCATGAGCACCGGGAACATCGGCGAGTCACCTGCCTGCCCGGCGCCGACGAGTACGACCAGGGGCAATCCGCGTCCGTCGACCAGGTGGTGGATTTTGGTGCTCAAACCGCCCCGCGACCGGCCGATGGCATGGTCAGCGGGCTCGATGCGCAGTTTCTTGTAACTCGAGAGATCCCCCTGTGTCGCGGGGAAGGTTCGTTGCGTGCTGATGAGCCCGGTTGACCGTCGAGTCAACACTCACCGCCCAGTCCACGCCGCCGGCCGCGTCGGCCTCAGCGAGTAGTTCGGCGTGGATCCTGTCCCAGGTGCCATCAGCACTGAAGCGGCGGTGTCGTTTCCACGCGGTCTGCCAGGGACCGAACTCCGCCGGAAGATCACGCCACGGCGACCCGGTCCGGAACCGCCAGATGATCCCCTCGACCACCCGACGATGATCCTGGAACGGGCGACCCCCGGCCCGGGCAGCAACCGGCATCAACGGCTCCAAACGCCCCCATGCGGCATCCGAAAGACTACGAGTACGAGACATCCCACAATGATCCCGTTCATCCCACCTCGGGGTTAGGAGACATGCCCTAGGCCAGGGTGTAACCATGCCCTCTCAGTACACGGCTTGAGTGGGTCTGTTTCGGCAGGTCTGACCCGTGGTCTCGTAGATATAGACGGCATTCAGACGCCGACCACACACCCCCGAAATCGAAGGTTCACCCATGTCCTCCCCCACGTCCTCCACTGTTCCGAAAGCCAAGCTGCCGCTCGTTGTGGTGCTCCTGGCAATCGGAACGTTCCTGATGAGCACCACCGAATTCGTCATCGCCGGCCTGCTGCCCAGCATCGCCACCGACCTCGATGTCAGCCTCTCCCAAGCCGGCCTGCTGATCACCGCCTTCGCGATCGGCATGATCGTCGGCGCCCCCACGATCTCCGTGGCAACGATGCGCCTACCCAAGCGGCTGACCCTGATCCTGTCCCTGATGCTCTTCGCCGCCGGCCACATCGTCGCCGCCCTCAGCGATGACTTCGCCGTGGTCCTGATCGCCCGCGTGATCACCGCCCTGGCCACCGGCGCGTTCCTGTCCATCGCAGCCGTCGTCGCGACCACCGCCGCGGGCCCCGCGAACGCCTCCCGCGCCATGGGCGTGATGATGAGCGGCATGGGCCTGGCCATCGTCGCCGGCGTCCCGCTGGGATCCTTCATCGGCCAGATCATCGGCTGGCGCGGTATCTTCTGGGCCCTGGCCATCCTCGCCGCCGTCGCGGCCGTCGTCATCGGCAAGTTCGCCCCCGCTGAGGAACAGCAGGACACCATCACCTTCCGCTCCCAGCTCGGCGTCATCCGCGAAGGCAAGCTCTGGCTCGTCCTGACCGCCACCGCGCTGATCTCCGGAGGGTTCCTCGCCGCCTACAGCTACATCTCCCCCCTGCTGACCGAACGCACCGGGATCTCCGAGGCCGCCGTGCCGCTGCTGCTCGTCGGATTCGGCATCGGCGCCCTCCTCGGCACCGTCGTCGCCGGTCGCACCGGTGACCGCAAGCCCCTGAGCACCTACTTCGCGATCGGCGGCGGCTCGGCCCTGGTCCTGCTGATGCTCATCCCCCTGTCCACCGTCGTCGTCCCGACCATCGTGCTCGTCATCCTGCTCGGCTTCACCGGCATGGGCGTCACCGCGATCGCGACCCCCATGGCCGTCCGCTTCGGACACGCCGGCCCGTCCCTGTCAGCAGCGCTGACCGTCTCGGCCTTCAACGTCGGAATCGCCGCCGCCACCTGGCTCGCCGGCCTCGCCCTCGACTCGTCCCTGGGCACCACAGGCCCTTCGATCGTCGGAGCGGCCATGGCCATCCTCGGCCTGATCCCCCTGGCCATCCTCGCCATCATGCGGGCCACCCGCACCACCGCTGCCCCCTCAACTCCGGCTGCAGCTCCTGCAACCACTGAGGCGCAGCGCGAGCACAACGCCCTGGTCTGACCGGGCCCGTCACACCACCCACCACACCACCACCGAACACACCGTGAAGGAAAGACACAGTCATGACTGAGAACTCCCCGAACACCACCGTGACCCTGAACAACGGCGTGCAGATACCCGCCCTGGGCCTGGGCGTCTACCAGAGCTCCCCGGAGGACACCCGGGCAGCCGTGGACACCGCGCTGCGCACCGGGTACCGGCTGATCGATACCGCCGCCGCGTACTTCAACGAACGCGAAGTCGGTGAAGGGATCCGCCAGTCCGGCGTCGACCGGTCCGAGATCTTCATCGAGACCAAGCTTTGGATCAGCGACTACGGCTACGACGAAGCCCTCAACGGGTTCGAGAAGAGCATCCGCAAGCTCGGCGTCGACCAGGTCGACCTGCTGCTACTGCACCAGCCCCTCGCCGCCGACTTCGAGAAGACCATCGCCGCGTACACGGCGATCGAGAAGCTCCTCAAGGATGGGCGTGTGCGCGCCATCGGTGTCTCCAACCAGACACCGACCGAGCTCGAGGAACTCATCTCCCGCACCGAGGTCGTACCAGCGGTGAACCAGATCCAGGTCCACCCGTACTACACCCAGCCCCAGTGGCGGGCAGCCAACGAACGCCACGGCATCCTCACCCAGTCCTGGTCACCTATCGGCGGTTCCTACATCTACGGGGACTCCGAGAAGAACCCCCTCGAGGACCCGATCATCACCGCCATCGCGGAGAAGTACTCCAAGACCCCGGCGCAGGTCATCATCCGCTGGCACCTCGAGCACGGATACTCCGCCATCCCGAAGTCCGTGAAGGACCACCGCATCATCGAGAACTTCGACGTCTTCGACTTCGCCCTCACCCCCGTCGAAATCACCGACATCGACGGCCTCGACACCGGTGTACGCGGCGGCCCCGACCCCGACAGCCTCACCCTCGAGAACTACGGCTTCCCCATCCCCGCCTGACCCACACCACACAAACCAGCACCACAAACCAGCCGTAAAGACAAGCATCACAGGCGAGTTCAGGCAGGGGTGCGGTTGGGGTGCAGGCGGGGACAACCCCGTCTCCCCCACCCGCACCCCTCAGCCCCTGCGCCTCCGCCTCAGTCCACTCTGGGTCCGGGCGGCGAGACTCCGGCACGCCCCAACATTCCTAGGTTTCTACTTTTCTACGTCTCTACATCTCTTCGTTCCGGGAGGACTCCCATGGCCCGCATCTTCATCACCGGCTCCACCGATGGGCTCGGCCTCGCCAACGCTCGAACACTCCTGGACGCCGGCCACGAGGTGCTCCTGCACGCCCGCACCGCCGACCGCGCTACCGCCCTCGAGGACCTCGCCGCGCAGGCCGTAGGGATCGTCGTCGGCGATCTCAGCAGCACGTCCGAGACCCGGGACCTGGCCGAACAGGTCAACGGGTACGGCCGGATGGATGCTGTCATCCACAACGCCGGCGTATACCTCTCACCCCAGCGCGTGGGAACCCGCGACGGCCACAGTCGGACGCTGGCCGTCAACGTCCTGGCCCCGTACCTCCTCACCGCCCTGATCGAGCGACCCGACCGTCTGATCTACGTCAGTAGCGGCATGCACCACGACGCCGCCGCCGACCTCGGCGACATCAACTGGACCAGGCGGCCTTGGAACGCGGGCCAGGCCTACTCGGAGAGCAAGCTCTAAGTCTCGGCGATCTCCGCCGCAGTCACCCGCCACTGGTCCGCCACGCTCTCCAACTCCGTCGATCCGGGGTGGGTACCCACCAAAATGGGCGGCCCGTACGCGCCGGACGACCTGGCGATGGGACACGACACCCAAAGTTGGCTGGCCGTCAGCGATGACCCTGCAGCCCTGGTCTCCGGCAGCTACTAGCACCACCGCAAGCAGCAGGCACCCCGGCCGGAAGTCACCGACCCCGACTTCCAGGACCGGCTCACCGCCACACTCGCCGAACTCACCGGCATCACCCTCTTCTGAAACACAACACCAACCCTGAAGGAACACATCATGCAGTTGGACGGGAAAATCGCCCTCGTGACCGGCGCCGGTACCGGCATCGGCCGCGGAACAGCGCACCGCCTGGCCGAGGAAGGCGCATTCGTGTACGTCACCGGACGAAACCTCGAGCCGCTCGAGAAAGTCGCCGCAGACATCGGTGAGCGCGCCCGCGCCGTCCGCGCGGACGTCACGAACAAGAACGACCTCGATCAGCTCGCTGACCTGATCCGCGACGAGCACGGCGGACTGGACGTCGTCTTCGCCAACGCCGGAGGCGGCCACCCCATCCCGCTGGAGAAGATCACCACCGAGGACTTCGACCGCCAGTTCGGCGTCAACGTCAAAGGGGTCCTCTTCACCGTCCAATCGATGCTTCCGATCCTCAGGGACGGCAGCTCGATCATCATCAACACCTCCATCACCGCCGACATGGGCCTGGCTGACTTCAGCCTCTACGCCGCCACGAAAGCAGCCGTGCGGTCCTTCACCAAGAGCTGGACCACGGACCTCAAACACCGGCGGATCCGCGTCAACGGTGTCA
Organism: Arthrobacter sp. Ld5; assembly: GCF_051172775.1. NCBI lineage: Bacteria > Bacillati > Actinomycetota > Actinomycetes > Micrococcales > Micrococcaceae > Arthrobacter > Arthrobacter sp. Ld5. Next base: position 46,280 of record NZ_JBPKBO010000003.1, on the reverse strand, counting down.
GCCCCGGCGTCGTCCCCACCGAGGCCTACACCACCGAACTCGGCATGACCGAGACCCAGGTCCAGGAGTACATCGACCGGGTAACACCCGAGGTCCCCGCCGGCCGCGTCGGCTCATCCGAAGACATCGGCGACGCCGTGGTGTTCCTCGCCTCCAACGCCAGCACCTACATCACAGGCGTAGACCTCGTCGTCGACGGCGGCATGACCGCCGTCTACGCAGGCAAAGCCTGACCCGCCACCCCGATGCACGGGCCCGCCTATTAGCGGGCCCGTGCATCGGGAAAGCCGGGGCACCCAGCACACCACGACAGGAAAAAACACCGTGCACACCCAGCACCGCCCCACACCCACCACCACCCCATCCAGCACGCCGTCCACCACAACGCTCGACCACGTCTCCGGGACCGCCATCGTCGTCGGCGCTTCCCTCAGTGGCCTCATGAGCGCCCTGACGCTCGCCAGGGCAGGCCTCAAAGTCACCATGATCGAACGGTCCACGGACACCGGCCGCACCGGTGCTGCCCTCCACGCCCCCGACGGCCTCCTTGAACGCATCACCGGCCTCGACGCCTCGCAGGTGCCGCAACCTCTGGCCCCGGGTATCCAGACGTGGTTCGCCGTCCATTCAGCGCTGCGCGCCGCAGTCGACACGAACCCCCTCATCGAGTTGCTGCAGAACACCACCGTCAGCAAAATCTCCCAGGACGCGCACGCCGCCTCCGTGGCCACCGCTGACGGGCAAACCATGTCAGCGGACATCGTGATCGGGGCCGACGGCCACCGCAGTACCGTGCGCCAACACATCTCCCCCGATCACCCCGATGCCGCGTTCGCCGGTTACGTCATCTGGATCGGAATCGCCGACGAATCGGCCATCGACCACCGCCGATGGCCAACAGATGTCGCCTTCCTCGGCGGCGGCGGCGACACCCTGCTCGGCTACCCGCTTCCAGGCGCTGATGGTTCCCTCGCTCCCGGGCACCGACGCCTTGGCTGGGCCTGGTACGACTCCAGCAGGAACGACCTGCTCAGATCCAGCGGAAGCGTCAAAGGCAGCGTCGTACGACACTCGCTGATGCCAGCCGGCATACCCAACACGACATACCGCGAGCTCGCCCGACAAGCACAGAACCTTTTCCCTGCACCCTGGAGCCAGGCCATCCTCGACAGCATCGAACGCAAAGCAGTGATCGGTACCCCCATCGCCGAATACGTCCCGACACGACTCGTACGGAGCCGTGCAGCGATCATCGGCGATGCTGCGCACGTTCCGACGCCCATGACCGGCAGCGGATTCTCGGAATCCCTCTACGACGCCGAGGCCCTCGCCGAAGCGATCACCGACCACGGCACCACACCCGCAGCCTTGCAGGCTTATGAGAACGCGCGTCTTCGCAGCGCCCGGAGCCTCGTCCAATCAGGACAAGGCTTCAGCCGCTCGTTCGCCAGACGATCCTGATGCGGACGTTGATCGGCCATATAACGCTGCGGAAACCACGCCACTTTCCACTGCGATCCACACGCAAGTAGGTCAAGTGGTTCAACACCGCCCCCGCCCTCAGTGTCGCGGTGGAGGACCGGCATACGGGCAGGCGCTGAACCTCCCCGCATAGGATTGACGCATGACTGCACCCGCCGCACTTTCCGGACGTGAGCCTCAGTCTCCTGAGGGTCAGGAGTTTGCGCGTCGATTCGCCGAGATTACGAACGGATGGAGAATTCCCGGTGCCGGACCTGACGCTTTCGACCTAGTTGGCGGACTGATCCCGTTGGTGATCGTTCTGCAGGTGCCCGGCGTCGTAGTGCCCCACAATCAGTGCACGCTCCAAATCGCTTACTGGCCTGATCGGGCTGGCGCTCCACTGGTAAGTGGAGAGTGGGGCGATGACCACCTGCTGGAGGGGCAAGGGCAAGACGAAGGTGATCTCCTGATCGGAGGTGTGGCGCTCTCGCCAACGGAGTGCGCGGAAAAGGCCGCAGCATGGATAGAGGATCAGCTTCATCGCCCACTGGTACGAGAGGACTGGACCAGAAAGGGCAAGGTAATCAAATCGAAGTGGATCCTCGATGATACGAAGACGGTCATTGTGTCTCACCACGAAATTTCCATGTCTATAGGATCACTGGAGCGCCGCACCACTCGCCTACGGTGAACGATCGGCCTACGCACGGACGGACGGACGTTGCCGGTGGCCATGCGTTTCAATGGGTGAATGATTCGACTTGCGCAGGTAGATGACGTCGAGGTGCTGTCCGACATCGAGCGAGCTGCCGATGCCGTGTTCCGTAATGAAGGAATGGAGACGGTTGCTGACGGCGAAACAATGCCGATTCCCGAACTACTTCGGTACCAACGTGAGGGCAGAGCATGGGTCGACACTGATGAAGTTGATCGCCCCCTTGCCTACCTCCTCCTAGATGTCATCGACGGCTCGGCACACATCGAGCAGGTCTCGGTACATCCATCCCATGCAGGCCGTGGCAAGGGCCGCCAGCTTATCGAGGTTGCGGCGGAATGGGCGAAGCAGCAGGGGTACGCGGTGCTGACGCTCACCACTTTCGCGGACGTTCCTTGGAACGCGCCCTACTACGCGCGCCTCGGTTTCGAAATCATCCCATCAGACCACATCACTCCTGGTCTGCAGGAAATACGACAACACGAAGCCTCTGCAGGGCTAGATGCTTGGCCCCGAGTCGTCATGAGCCGCCCACTTTGAGATCAGGTCGATCGCTTATGCGGCGACGGTGTTCCGCTGAGGATCGTTCAAGGAACGGCTGGGAGCCCGAATCTGGTCGCGCACTGCTTTCAGATGAGTGACAAACCCGATCGAGTGCGGCCGCGTCAGCCGAGCACGGCTGATCCGCTGGTAGCGATCTCCTCGAGGAGGCGAAAGCCCGGCCGATCCACCGCTCCGTGCCGCGCGGAAAGCACAGCCACACCCACGCCGGCCTCCCGGTCGATACCGATCCAGCTGCTGAATCCCCCAGTCGCACCGTTGTGCCACGTGATCGTCCGGCCGCGATACGGAACAGTGATCCACGCGACACCAATCCGGACCCCCGGGGAGAAATCCGCAACGGGCCTAAGCGCGGTGAGACCCGGAGCAGTGTGATCCAGAATCGACCGCAGGAGGCCACCTATGGTGCTGACGCTCGCCCGGATGCCGCCCGCGGGAGCCAGAGCCTCGCCGACCCACGGCTCGACGAGGCGGCCGAGCCGGGAGGCCCCCTGGAGGTCGGCATCGTCAAGGTCGTCCTGACGCGACGGCGTCGAATACCTGGGGCCAAGAACCTCATGGAGGAGGCGGCCATAACCGCGCCCGTCAGCACTCGCGGTCGCGTGCCCGAGAAGTTGAAAGCCGAGGTTCGAGTACCGGGGCCGCGGCGACCCTACACGTACGCCCCGCGTCTGCTCCACGAGCTCAGCGACGGTCTCGCCGTATGGATTCGCCCCGCGGATCGAGAACGCCAGACTGCGTCGCAGAACGGACATCCCGGGGGCCAGGCGTGGAAGGCCGGATCGGTGGACGGCCAATGAGCCGAGAGACACCGCGGCGATCGGCCCGAAGCCGTCAAGGGGAAGCACCTCCCCCAGTGTCGTCGTCGGTGAAACGACGCCGCGCTCCAGCGCGTCGGAGTACAGCAGGCCGGTGAGCGCCTTCGAGACTGACCCGATCTCGAATGTGGACTCCGCATCGGTCCCCGCAGTGGCAATGAGGACCCGCCGCGAAGAGGCGACCGCGATCGCCACCGGCCACGATGGTCGGAGTACCCGATTGGCCGCCCCGAGTAATTCCGCGTCCCCTGTCCATTCCCGTGCCTGCATGAGATCCTCCGCGTGAGCCAAACACAGTCGTTTAGGTCAGGAGCTTGTCAATACGAGTTGACGCTTCCTTTCGCTCAACCTAATGGACCAAACCCCCGCCGTCAACATTTATTGACGCTTTACGCTCGTGCGCCTTCTAAGTCCTCGATGCCGCTACGTCGCCGCTGGCTTTACTGCTTGCCGTACTTGCGGTGCACGGCCTGCTTCGTCACGCCCAGACACGCCGCTATTGCCTCCCACGACAGGCCGGCCTGACGCGCGCTGCGGACGAGACCCGCCTCGGTGCGCGCTACCTCGCCCCGGAGCTGGGCGACGGTCCGCAGCGCGTCAGCCGGCCCCTTGCCAGGGAGGGAATCGACGAGCCCATAGAGTTTCTCTGCGGTCATCCGTCAATGATAGTTGACCGATATCGCAAGCCGGCGATGAGTTCCACGGCAAAATCTGTTGCCCAGCGCGGAGCGCCGGTCGAGCGACGCGCGACCACTTTCCGCATGCGCAGCGATGTATTCGATGGATCTAAGGAATGGTTAGCCGGACGCTAAAGCAGCGCGAACAGCCGATGCGGCGGACAACGGGTGTGTAATCGGAAACAGGTGACCTCCTTGGTGGTGAATGACCGTGGCCCCGAGCCGTGCTGCAAGGAGGAGCTGATCTGTATATCGGGAGTCGTCTTCGGAAACTACGACTATCACTGGGGGTAGATCAGTACGTGCACCCACCAACGGCGTCGATCGCAGCCGGTTCGCAGCCGCCCTGAGAACCAGTGGCGGACCGGGCGGCCGCTCGGCACCGTAGCGGCGATAGGTCGCGTGCCGCAGGCGGCGGGCTGCCCATTCTCGTACGACCGGGATGCTCCCAACCAGCGAGAGCGACGTTCTGAGGAGCACAGTCCCGCGTCTGCAGCGTGGAACGCTGGGGGCGAGTAGAAACAGAGGCGCCTGCGAAGATGCGTTCGAGGCCAGGGCGTCCAGAGCACCGCGGGAGTGCGCTACAACAATTGACTGATCTAAACCACCCTTAGATCCAAGTTCAGTAACAAATTCTGCATAGTCAGTGCTCGGTAACGGGAAGCCTGGAAAGAGTCGAATAGGAAACCCCGGGCCTCCCTGCTGACCTGCATGCTGCGTCATCTGACCGACCGTACCGGATCGCATAGCAGCCAGATGAACTACACCTCCCCCGCGGCGGCCTGGCCGATGAACGGTCCCTCGCTTGCCAAAACGGTCATTCCTGCCGCTGCTAAGGAGCGAGTGAATGGGACGGCGTGCGTTTCACCCGCACTGAAATGCACGGAAGGGCATCGGCTTGCGCGCCATAGACGGGCAGTAAGGTGACTTCGACGGAAGGGTTGCCATGAGTTCTCTGCAGCACGAGGTAGATGGTCAAATCGCTGAGCCGCTGGCCACTTCACTGGATCGCACCGGCAACCTTGTCACGTCAATCGTCCCCCCTGGCTATGAGCGGTACCTGCGGATCCTCAACCCTGCCGAATTCGGTGATGGATCAATCGTCTCGTGGTCGGACATGGTTGGACGGAACGGTCTCGAACCGAGTCCTTGGATGCAATGGGACGAACTGAAAGCACACCTCGGCACCGCTCTGTCGCCCGACAACGCAGAACCCGGGATGGGTGACCCTCATCCGAGTCTCGTAACAGCACTGATCCGTGAGCTCCGGGTTAGCGAGGACCGCCACTACTTCGCGAGCTGGATCGGTTATGCCAAATCAAACAGCCAAGCGACCATCGAGTTCTCCCCCTCCGGACGAAAAATGGCGCTCTACTCGGGCATCCTTGTCGACGAGAGAGGGACTGCGGTTGTTCCCGTCACCGACGCTGGCCGGGTTCCCATGTACTGGTGGCCGAAAGATCTCCGGTGGTGCGTCGGTCAGGACCTATACGCACGAAGCCTCATCGTCGGCTGTGACCTCGCCACCGCCGGCAGGATACTTGCGGCCCCCGATCTGGACTCCTACCTCATCCGCGCATCAGACATGGTTCCTTCCGAGGACTTCTAAAGCTCACCTGCCAATGCCCGTAGCGGGATCCTCGAGCGGGTCACCGTTGGAAGATCGACCAGCGCTCCTGTCTAGTAGCCGTGATCGGCTCGCCCACTGTGATCCTTCGAGATCAGCGTGGGGCGGTACCGGCTCTCTGAGTTCGGACTCCTTGGCGAGGGCGGCTATGAGCTACCGGCCGGAATGTAGCGCTCCGCTCGTACACCGGAGGCGAACTCTGTGATTCCGACCAGTTGCAGATCCAGAGGTCCGCCGAGACCGTCGAAAAGCCTGGGTCCGTGGCCCACGAGTGTGGGGTACCTGACGAACTCGTACTCGTCGATGAGTCCTGCGTCGGCCAAAGCGAGGGGCAGCGTTACGCCCCCGACATACAGTCCTTCGCCCGGCCGCTCCTTCAGCGTCCTGATCGCCGCGACGGGGTCACCGGTCAGCGATTCGGTGTTCCAACCGTCCGGTTCACGCGTGCTCGAGACGAGGTACTTCTTGACCGCGTTGATCGACTCCTGAAACGGCTTCATCCATGGCGGTAAGTCCTCCGCCGTACGCCAGAATTCCATCAGCTCGTAGGTGGTGCGGCCAAGGATAATCGCGTCGGCACGAGCTATGGTTCGGGCTGCGTAATTATGGGACTGTTCGTCCGGGGTGCCGGCCATGTGGTCGACGCAGCCGTCGAGCGAGACGTTGATCGAATATCGCAGAGGCCGCATCGACTTAGGCTGGCACGGTTTCCACGACTGCGCCACAGGAAGAACCTGCCATCTTTCGGGTGTTCACGAAGGATCCGCTAGCGAACGTCACGCGCCGGTTTCAGGCAGGCTCGCCTAACGACCCCGCAGCCATCGGGGAATGCGGGATGGAGCGCGTCGTGGGACCGGTTGCAAGTGTCCGAGGAGACTCGGGAGATCATATTCCCGGCGCTTTCCGTCGGAGTCGGCGATGAGACGGATGCTGTCCCCCCAGGCCCAGAACACACCTGTTCCCAGCGGGTCGGAATGCATCGCATGGATGTCGCGGGTGAACGTCAGCATCAGCTCGAGATCCGCGGGAGTGGATTGATCGCTCAGGCGGTGGACGGCGAGCATGTTCGCCCCGGGCGCCGACATCAACAAGCCGAGCCGACCCGGGCGGAGTGCGCTGCGTCGGGCGAACTCGCCAGGATCGGATCACCAGGAGGAGAGGTAGGCCGGTCCGCCTTCGAAGGAGAACAGGGATCCGTTCTCGTGCTCAGCGGTCTCGGGGACCGGGGTCTGCTCCGCGCGGAGGTTTCCTATCGCCCTGTCCCACGCGACGTCAGGACCACCCCTGCTGGCGAACGCGGCGTCATCGACCAGGCCGGCGGAGTCGCCGAAGCTGATGACGGTCAGCGGCGAGAGATTACCGATGAACAGGCGATAGGACGGCGACGGATAGTCGTCCTCCGGGAAGGCCTCCGCCGGCCAAAGCCGCGGTAGCACGCGGGAGAGCATGTCATCACGTGTCAGGTCGTCCGGCGCTGGTCGATCGGAGAGAAGGGAGGAGACCAGATCCGCTACCATCTGTGGCCAGGCGGCTCTGTCGAGGACGGCGGCCCGCCGCGTGAACAGCATCAAAGCGAAGGTACGCTCGCCCGCCTCGAGATGATCGCCTCGATCGGTGTCTTGAACACCACGATCATTCAGGGTCCGGACTATCAGCGCTCTGAGAATGCGCCCCTCCCGTTCGGTCAACTCAGGAAAGTACGCATCTCGCGCGTCCCGGCTGAGCTTCGATGATTCTAAGTCCGTCCCCCTGTTCGGTTCGGCGTTGCGCAGGGCGCTCTGCACATCAAGGTCACCCTAGGGCTGAATAGACAATGTGTAGGTGAGAATGAGCTTGTGTCGTGTCGATAGGACACGTCGGCCAGCCGAATCAACCGTCTTCGGAATGCGGTCGGCGGCGATAGCCGCAAGCCGATCGTTCTGCGAACGGCGGTTACGGTGCCTCGGTGACGGGCGATTGCGTACCCCATCCAGCAAGAGCGAACAATTGTGCCGCGACCTCTGATGGATTGAGTTCGTCAGTATCGATGCGGTGGACGAAGGTAGGAGCCTCCTCATCGAGTCGTCTTCCCATGGCAGCACTGTGGTCAAGCAACCCGGCGTCGATTGCCTCGTGGTTGCGGCGTTCCAGCCGTGAGTGGGCGTGCCTGCCACTGCTGCGCAGCAGGACTGCTGTCACGATCGGGTCATCTCCCATGGCTGCAGCAAGATCCGCGGACATGAGTGCGGCCACGGTGTTCGTGTAGATGAGGCGGTGGTATCCAAGGGACCGGTACGCGGACCACATGGCGGCAAGGTTCTGCTCAGCGAGGTTCGCTGCGGGGAACGCCTCATGTGGGGCCGGGTGAGCGAGGTCGAGGTAATCGCCCTCGATGACCGCGTGCTGGATGTTCATATCGATGAGTTGTTCATGGAGGGCCAGCGCGGAAGTGGATTTGCCGACACCGGAGCGGCCGCTGATGAATAGGACGTGGGAGCGCATTGGGCCAACTGTGCTAGCCGGCAGGAGCTTCACGCAAGGGTGCCCGGTGGCAGATTGGCTCATGGCTGGGTGTCGGCGGCGGTGATTGCCTTATTGGTGAGGATGGGCATCAGTGCCAGCAGTGTCAGGGTCAGTATTCCCATGATGGCGAACATGGGTTGCAGGCCGAGCCCCTGGGCCAGCAGGCCGCCGGCTGCGGCTCCGAGCGGCATGGTGCCCCAGGCCAGCAGCCGGTAGACGCTGTTGACCCTCCCGAGCAGCCGGTTGGGTGTGATGCGTTGGCGCAGGGACACGGTGATGACATTCCACAGCACGACCAGCATCCCTCCGAGGAAGAAGACGGGTCCGAGGACGTAGGGGTTGTCGGTGAGGGCGGGCGCCCCGACAGTCAGGGCGACCCCGAGGATCGCCAGGGTCAGCGACGCCGCCCGGCCGAGCCTGGCCTCGACCCGTTCGGCGATGAACGAGCCGACCAGCGAACCCAGGGCCGAGGTCGTCAACAGGAGGCCGAAGCCCGTGGCGGTGAGCCCCATCGGTGAGGCCGGGCCGACGGCGAAGAGCACCAGGACCGCGAAGGCGGCGCTGGAGGCGAAGTTGAACACCCCGGTCATCACCGCGAGGGTGCGAAGGATCCTATGGCCCCGGAGGAAGCGCAGCCCTTCGCCGATGTCGAAGCGCAATGTCGTCGTGTGCTCGCGTTCGGTACGGAACGATCCCCGCACCAGCAGCAGGCCGCCGGCCGCGGCAAGCCATAGTGCCGCCGGCATGGCGAAGGCGGCAACGACGCCGAGGGCCACCAGCAGCCCGCCCAGCGGCGGCCCGATGAACTGGTTGGTGACGAGCTCGACACCGTACAACCGGCCGTTGGCGCGCGAGAGCTGATCCCGGCGCACGAGCTGGGGAATGATCGACTGGGCGGAGGTGTCATAGAGCGTTTCGGCCACACCCACCATCAGCGCGACAACGTACAGGGCCCAGAGGGACCCCCACTCGAGCACAATCGCGCCCACCAGCAGGGCCGGCAGTACGGCCCGGCCGAGGTTGGCCCACACCATGAGCCTGCGCCGGTCCGACCGGTCGGCCAGCGCCCCGGCGGTCAGGGCGAACAGAAGCCAGGGAAGCGTCGCTGCGACACTGAGCCCGGCAATCAGGACAGGCGACTGGGTGAGCTCGATGGCCAGCAGCGGCAGCGCGATCTTGAACACCCCGTCGGCGAGATTCGACAGCCCCGAGGACGCCCACAGCTTCCAATAGGAGGCGCCCAACGGCGCCCGCACCGTCTTATCCGCCTGTGCTGCCTGCGCTGCCTGCGTTGCCCGAGGAGTCATGCATGGACCCTTCCACAGCGATTGATAAACTTCAAGGTGATAGATTTGCGTACATCGGACGGTAGGATGGGCGCATGAGCGACACGGCACCGTTGGGCGCGGACGGGCAGGCAACCCGGACTGGGAAGCCGGCTGCCACGGCCCGGGAGATCAAGGCGCTGGCCCATCCGCTGCGCTTGAGGATCCTGCGCCTGTGCGGACTGCAGGAACTGACCAACAAGCAGCTCGCCGACCGGCTGGGCCAGGATCCGGGAACAGTGCTCTATCACGTGCGGCAACTGCTCTCGACCGGGTTCCTCGAACCGGCCGAGGTCCGCACCGGAGCCAGCGGCGCCCTGGAGAAGCCGTACCGGTCCACCGGGCGGTCCTGGAATCTGGATACCGCCCTCGGCGATGCCGGTCCGGACGGTCCCCTGGCGCCGGTCGAGGCGTTCCGGGACGAACTGACCGAAGCGGGCCCGGACGCACTCGCGAGCCTTTCACGCTTCGTACTGCACCTCTCCGCGGAAGACGCCGAGGACCTCATCACCCGCGTCGACGCCATCCTGAGCGAATACACCGACAGCGACAGGCAACGATCCGACCAGCCCGCATACGGCGGCATTTTCGTCCTACATCGGACACCCGACTAGGACCTCGATCCGTTCAAGGACTAATCCGCGAGACCACCACCTCAAAACGCCGCAATGAAGGATCGGCTAGTGGGACGTCGTCTGGGAACAGATAGCGCCATCAGCGGTGTAAGGACGTGCTCATGACTTCTCAAGAGAAGCGATTTATGTGGGTGTTGGTCTGCGGAGTCGCCGCCCTGTTCCTACTTTTGGGAAGCGGCTCGCTTGCGTACGTCTTCGACTCGTCCCCTGAGACGTCCGGCACTGGCCAGCAGCAGGACGCCATCCAGAATTGCTGAGTAGGCGTTACCGTCCGTAGGGCGATCCATAAGGGGACATGAGACTCCGGCGAGATGCCCGATGCCCGGTGGTTCCTACTCTGAGCAGGTCGAGTACGGGCTGTGGTCAATGCAGAGCGTCGGCCGCTCAGTAGCCCTCTGGCTTGGTGGCGACACCATCCAGCCACAGGTGATCCTTCGCGTCACTGTGGGTGCCCCCCGTACCGATGTGTTTGCTATCGATGCCGTCGCCCCTCGTGATGACACGAACCATGGCCATGCCATGGCCCCGCCCAAGCCCATATTCCTCCGACAGCCAGGCGAGAATGGGCCCAGCCTTGGCCTCGGGACCCAAACCGCGCCGACGCGCCATTTCAACCAGCTGGCGAGGTGTAAGCCCCGTCTTCTTCTCGACCGTATCGAGGTAGGCCTGAAACGACATCGATGTCCCCTTTCCACCGGCCAGTGTGCCGCATCCCCTGGGAGTTCGCTAGCCGATCGCGTTGAGCAACAATCCACGGGGTGCCAGCAATGGGCATCACGAGGCCAGCCTCTGGCTCCCTTGCGACTCAACGGCGGCTGAGTCGCCGTTGGTCCCAGCGTCGTTGATCTCGGCCCACAAGGTATCGAGGGACAGACCGAGGACGCCAGCGACGGCAGCGATCGTCGAGAACGCCGGGGTCGCCACCCGCCCCGTCTCGATCTTCCGCAGGGTCTCCGGGGAGACACCCGCCGCCAGCGCCGTATGAAGAATTGACCGGTCGGCTCTGGCACGCCGCAGGAGTGCGCCGAGTCGTTCGCCGCGCTCTATGTCGGCGGGAGTGAGAGGCAGTCTGACCATGACACCGATTCTAATACCGGGATAGTCTTACCGGGATAGTAATTGGAGCATGCAATGAGAGCGGGTGCGTTTCTATGATCGAGATCCTGACTTCCGCGGAGATCTCTCGGGCGAGGGACACGGGCGCCCTCGTCGCGAACATCCTCCAGGCGATGAAGACCCGCAGCAGGGTCGGCACGAATCTTCTGGATATCGACCGGTGGACCCGGGACATGATCGTCGAGGCCGGGGCGCAGTCCTGCTATGTCGACTATGCCCCGCCCTTCGGACGCGGGCCGTTCGGGCACTATATCTGCACAGCCGTGAATGACGCCGTGCTGCACGGACGGCCGCACGATTACACCCTCGCCGATGGCGACCTGTTGACCCTCGACCTCGCCGTCTCACTGCGAGGGATCGCGGCGGACGCCGCCATCAGCTTCGTCGTGGGCAGCTCTCCACAGCCCGCGAGCATCGCGATGATCGATGCAACCCAGCGCGCTTTGAGCGCGGGCATCGCAGCCGCGAGGCCGGGCGCCCGGACGGGCGACATCTCCTACGCGATCGGTTCGGTCCTCACCGCGGCCGGCTATCCGATCAACACCGAGTTCGGCGGTCACGGCATCGGATCGACCATGCACCAAGACCCCCACATCATCAACACGGGCCGGCCGGGCCGCGGCTACACGTTGCGTCCCGGGCTAATGTTGGCCCTCGAACCTTGGGTCATGGCGGACACCGCCGAACTCGTCACCGACCCTGATGGGTGGACTCTGCGCAGTGCCACGGGATGCCGGACCGCACACAGCGAACACACGATCGCCATCACCACCAACGGAGCCGAAATCCTCACCCTACCCACGCACCAGGGAGCAGCGGGCGAATAGCTTCGGCGACGGACCCCTTTGTGCGGCGAGTTGTTGAGAGTCTGTCTGAGGACGCGCCCGCAGGTGACGCAGGGTGGCTATCCGCCTCTATGCGGTGCTGTCACCTGGTAGATGATGGCGGTTGCGACGTCCTTCAGCTTGACGTGGGCGTCGTTGGACATTTTCTCCAGCCGGAGGAAAGCTTCTGCACTGGTGCAGTGGTGCTGAGCCATGAGGATGCCCTTGGCCTGCTCGATGCCAGCCCGGGAACTCATGGCTTCCTGCAGTTGCTCCACCTCCCGGCGTGCGGAGCGATAGAGACCGGACGTCACCATGGTCGCCGCCGAGTACTCGGTGAAGCGCACTTTCCGGTCCGCGTCGGACGCGTCAGGATCAGCACCGAGATAGGCCAGCAGACGGACGAGATCCTCGCGGTGCTCGGTGACGTCGTGCACCTCCTGCAGAAGAGCGACGACGTGACCCTCGTCGTTCAGGACGGGGCTGTTGACCGGGCTCCAGTACCGCTCCAGGAACGCGCCGGGGTGGGCAGGATCAGGGATGTCGAACCGGTGCAGGAGCAGGCTGTCCCTCTGCCCGGTTCTCTTCACTCGTTCGAGAGATTCGCGCATGACCCTGGCCGGTCCCTGCTCCGCCTGTGACGGGTTTTCGATGAACACCTCGAAGGCCTGGCGCCCAACGAGATCAGTCGCTGACATTCCCACGAGATCGACGAACGCCGGATTCACGGCGAGGATCACGTACTCGGGATCCATGAGCGAGTACGCCGCCGCCGTCGCCTCGAAAATGCCCCGAGCATAAGCCTGGATCCGATCACCTGGGTCAACCGCGTCTTCGCTGTCGTGCTGTTCCATGTCGCTTCCCTTTTCTGCCCGTACCTCAGCATGCTTCGCGCAGCTTGGGAACGGAAGCGCGACCATCATGCCAACGGCGGGGGGCCGATGTGAACCCAAAAAGGATTGGCGTCCGCCCCAAGACTTGCGTCCGCTCAGGGATCCCTTGCTGGAATCTGCTCAGCGTTCGGTGAATGCCGTCGTCAGCTCGGACAGGGACCCGACGCGCAAGTCGGCCAGCCCGACCTCGGGCCGGTGGGCGTGGAGGTAGCCCCATGGACCACGGCGAAGGAAAGCGGTTCGCATGCCGGCCTGCCGCGCGGGCAGGATGTCGTTGTCGAGGCGGTCCCCGACGTACAGGATCTCGCCGGCATCGAGCCGTGCCGCCTGAACGATCCGGGCAAAGAAGGCTGCCGAGGGCTTCGTGACGCCCCAGGCGGCGGAGGAAGCGATGAAGTCCGCGGCGAAGCCGAACTCGTGGAGCTGGGATTCGACACCGCGTGGCTGGTTCCCGGCGATCCCCACGACGAGGCCGGCGTCCCTGGCAGCCCGCAGACAGTCAAGCGCGTCCGGGTACAGGTCGGCTCGTTCGATGGGTGGAGGCTCCGCGGGGCGCTCGACTCCCACTAGATCCCATACCCGACGGTGGTCTTCGTCCCGGGCAATCAGCGCCCCGAGGAGCCCCATCAACGCGAACGGCGTCACGCCTGCCCGCTCGGCCTGGATGGCCCAGCCGCGGGACTCGTCGACCAGTGTCTCGCCGACGTCGAACACCACCCCGCGCACCCCAGCAGGGATCCTCATCGTTCTCGGCTTCCCGTCCAGTCGGCGCGTTTCGTACGGAAGTGCAGGTAGTGGCTGTCCTCGCCCAGGAACACTCCGGGGCCGCCCTCCCCTGTTTCCTGCATCTGAAGGGAGCGAAGGATCCGCACGGACGCGGTGTTCGCGGCCGGGGCTTCCGCCCAGATACAGTCCAGGCCCAGTTCCTTGAAGCCGTAGGTGAGACCAGCTTCGGCGGCTCGTCGGCCAAGCCCGGCCCCCCAGCGGCGTGAGGGTCCGATGACGAACCCGAGCTCCTTCTCGCCGGGGTTCGAGCCGTGAAGATCCACGTATCCGACCACCCCACCGTCCGCGTTCTCGACGGCCAACCGGATCAAGCCGGTCGGCGGGTCCTCGACCTGCCGCACCCAGAAATCGTGCAGGGCGGCGGATGAGGTCGCGGCCCACCCGACATGCCGGCAGAAAAGCTCATCCCGGCCCCAGCCGGCCAGGGCAGGTGCATCCCGGTGCTGCAAAGGCCGCAGATGCAGCACGGTGGGGGTCATACCCCCAACCTATCCGTCGACCCGACGACCGGCCTATCGGTCCTGGGGCGCGATGCTGGCAGACTCCGAGGATGGACCTGCCCGACCTCACCGACCTGTGGCCTGCCGTCGACCCGGTCTGCGGGAACGTGACGCTCCGGGCGTTCCGTGCCGAGGACGCACCCATGGCCATGGAACTCTCCCAGGATCCCTACGTCCCCACGACGGGGACTCTGCCCCTGAATGCGACACCCGATCAGGCGCAGCAATGGATCCACCGGCAGCAGACCCGGCCCATGGACGGCGCAGGGTTTTCCTTCGCCGTCGTCGACACCACCAAAGGATGCTGCGCGGGATTCACCAGCCTGTGGGTGCGCGAGCGGCCCGCGGGCCGCGCGCAGATCGGCTACGGCATCGCCCCACCCTTCAGGGGCCGACATCTCGCTGCCGATGCGCTGCACGCCATCACATCCTTTGCCTAGACGATCCCCGAGCTGCACCGGACAGAGCTCTACATCGAGCCGTGGAACACAGCCTCCATCAGGACGGCCGAGCGGGCCGGGTACCTCCGCGAGGGACTGCTCAGATCCCACCAGGAAATCGCCGGCCAGCGACGAGACATGCTCCTGTACTCCACCGTGCGCACCCAAGACCTCAGCTGAGCAGCTCCAGCCCATTGCGCAGCTGCTGGGCCGGTGCTTCGAGCTGCTGCAGGGGTACGCGCTGCCAGTCAGCATCGATACGGAACGAATCCCCGTCGAACCGCGGGAACACATGAAGGTGGCAGTGGAGCACTTCCTGGAACGCGGCCTCACCGTCCGCGAGGAACATGTTCACTCCCTCGCACCGCAACCCGCTGCGACGCAGCGCCCGGGCAAGCCGATGAGCGACCCGGAACATCTCCGCCCCCACCTCAGCCCTGACATCCTCCAGGTAGGCGCAATGCTGGCGCGGAACGACCAGTACATGCCCCGGCGTGACAGGACTCGTGTCCATGAAGGCGGCCACGACATCGTTCTCGTAGACCATGTTCGACCCGGCCTGACCGCGCACGATGTCACAGAAGATGCAGGCGTCCGTCTCGGCTGTCATAGGACGAGAGCCTAATCCGCCCTACGCGATAGCGAGCGGGCGGTTGAGAGTCCGCTACGGGGCTGTGCCTTCTTCGAGCATGGTCCCGAGGAGACCGCCGAAACCCGCCGCGAGCACGTGGGCGTCGACCAGTGGCATCCACCAGCAGGTCCAGGTGACACTTGCTCCGCCGTGGGAGGGATCCGTTTCTCCCGCCGCCCACCGCTCTGTTACATCGGCCTCGTCCATGCTCAGGTGGACGTAGTGGCGCACGGCGATCTCGTCTCGGGTCGGCCGCAGATCGTAGTACTGGGTGCCGATCCCTCGTGCCATGCGGCCACGCCGGCCGGTTTCCTCAAAGAGTTCACGGACCGCGGCCTCCTCCGGGGTCTCACCGGGTTCGATGGAGCCGGCGGGCACCTGAACGCCGGCCTCCGTCATCGGGACTGCGTCATGGGTGAACACCAAAAGGTGCCCCTCCTCCACGACGTAGCAGACAACCTTCTGCACTTCACGGGCCATCCCCTCACTCTACGGATCCTGTGCTGTGCATCCCGCCGTCCCGTTCATGGGGGCCTTGGCTGGCGCTCTCCGCAGGACCGGATAGCGTCGCGTTCATGGGAATGCATGACGATCAGCTGCATATCGATGAGGACATGGCTCGCCGGCTGATCATCAGCCAGTTCCCCCAGTGGCGTGACGAACGCATGCAGCACGTCGCGACGGACGGGACGGTGAACGCCATCGTCCGGATCGGCACCGGGTTGGCAGCGCGCTTCCCGCTCCGCGCAGCCGACCCGTCCACGGTCAACGATGAGCTCACCCGGGAAGCCGCCGCGATGCGGGAGCTGAGCACGTATTGTCCCTTTCCCTCAACCGTGCCCGTCGCGGTCGGGGCGCCGGGGGACGGCTATCCCCTGCCGTGGTCCGTGCAGACCTGGCTGCCAGGAGACGTCGCAACACCGGAAGGGCTGGAACACTCCGACCGGTTCGCCCACGATCTGGCCACCCTGATCCGTTCCCTTCAAGCCGCTGACACACGGGGTCGGACGTTCACCGGTGCCGGCCATGGCGGAAACCTGCAGGACTCCGACGGGTGGATGGAGGTCTGCTTCCGCCAGAGCGAAGGGTTGTTGCCCGTCGATCGTCTGCGCGACCTGTGGGCAGCCTTCCGGCTTCTGCCAGCTGCTGACTCCACCGTGATGACCCATGGGGATCTGATACCCGGCAACCTCCTCGTCGACGGAGAACGACTGGTCGGTGTTCTCGATACCGGAGGCTTCGGTCCCGCCGATCCTGCCCTGGATCTCGTCGCCGCCTGGCACATGCTCGATCAACGACGGCGGAACGTCCTACGAGGTGAACTTGCGATCGGTGAGCTGGAATGGCGGCGGGGAGCCGCCTGGGCCTTCCAGCAAGCCATGGGACTGGTCTGGTACTACCGAGAAACGAATCCCGGCATGAGCGCCCTCGGCCGAAGCACCCTCGCGCGCGTCCTCAACGACTTCCCCTCGGCGCCACCCGCTCCGTCCGCCTCAAGCACCCTTTGACCTCACCGGCTCTCGGCCGGGTAACGGTCCGTAGTCTGAACTTCCGGACGACATCTACGTGCAAGGCGACTTCGTTCGATCCCACGTCCCGCCCACGAAGCGAAATGCTCCTTTGGTAGCGGTGCTCAGTACTCAGTGCTCAGTGCTCAGTGCTCGCTTGGTGGGGGACCAGAGTGAGTCCAACCGAGCGACCCAAGGATCAGCCATCATGCCCGCGCCCAACCGCCGTTCGACCTCCCGAGGTCTCACCCATTCGGCTGCCCTGACCTCACTGTGCTGCAGGGTCGTTTCCGCATCGCGCGGTACGCGTGCGAGGTAGAAATCGAGGAAAGCTGCGGTCTCCGTGAACCGGCCAATCAGCGTCAGCCCGGATGCTTCTATTTCCAGACCCGATTCCTCGCGCAGTTCCCGGCTCGCCGCAGAGCGGCTCGATTCGCCTGCAAGAGCACTGCCGCCCGGGAACTCCCACCCGAGAGGGAACTCCCTATCAGCCGAACGCTGAGTCAGTAAGACGGCCCCGTCCTCACGCTGCACGCACACCGCTGCCACCAGGTGAAAGCATCCCTCCGGCCAGCCCTCCCCACCCCGGCGAAAGGTGTGACCGATAGGCGTTCCCTCGTTGTTCAGAAGATCCCACCACTCATCGTCCCGGCTCATCGCCCCTCCCTTTTCTGTTGCCGCGGGTTTCGTCGCCCAGCTCAGGACCTCGCTTGCCTCAGCCGCGTTCGAGGGCGAAGAAGATGAAGCCGACGAACGCGGCCCGGTCCTGGAGGTGCGGCGGGAGCAGGTCCCGGGGTGTGTCCGGTGCGATCGGGGGCTCACTGACGACCGCGATACGGAACCCCGCCTCGGTGAACGCGTCGGTCATGGCGTGCAGCGGGCGGTGCCAGAAGGTCAGCGTCGCGGGCTGGCCGTTGAAGACGTAGTCCTCCGAGTACTCCGTGAGCGCGAAGCAATCAGCCGTCGGCTCGATCACCTTATAGATCAGGGGATGATTTACGGACAGGACGAGCCGACCGCCCGGTTTCAGGACGCGCCGCAGTTCGGCCAGTGGGGCAGACCAGTCCCGCAGGTAGTGGAACACCAGGGACGCGGCCGCAGCATCGAAAACGCCATCCCGAAACGGTAATGGTTGGCTGAGGTCGGCCACGTGCAGGTCCGCCTCAATGCCTAGCCGTCGGCGTGCCAGGTCGATCATCGCCGGGCTGGCATCAAAACCCGTCACCGTCGCCCCCGTCGCCGTCAGGGCAGCGGACAGGGGCCCGGCCCCGCACCCGACATCCAGGACTCGCCGGCCGCTCACGTCGCCGAGGAGATCGATGGTCGCCGGCCGCTCGTAGTAGGCGTTCATCAGGCTGGACTCGTTTTCGGTCGAGTAGTTCTCGGCGAACGCGTCGTAGGGGGCTACCTTCACTGCTGCTCCTGGGGGTGGTGACGTGCAGGGCGTAACGGCCGACTCTACGGAGCAAGCACCGCCCGGCCACCGCAGGCACACCGCAGACGCACCGTGTCGCCCTGCTCCGCCACGATGAGTTGACAGACTCTCGAGGGCGACCTTCGTGAGTGTCCGGACAGTAGGATGACAAGTCGCGTGTGTATCGACAGAGATCTTGGGGGATGACGTGATCAGGAAATCGGTAGCACTCTGGATGGTCGTTCTAGCGGTGAGCATCACGCTCCTGGTGAGCGGCGGGATTGCGCTGATTAGCGCTGGAATCGTCGCGGACGAAAATAATCTGACGGACACCTCATACTTCCCGCTAGTGGGCGTTTTCGGTGTGGGGCTCATCGGGTTCGTCGTCAGCCTTCCCGTGTTCCTGGGGACGGTCACCAACTCACGGCGATCTCCTGGCCGCTGAGGGATCGGCGACCGCCATGAGTTCGGCAGCGTCGATCCATCCCGGGGTAGGGGCAGTACGCGTCGTCGTCGGCGTGCTCGCGATCGTAGTTCTCGGGTACGCCTATGGCCTGAGTATCACCGACGGCGACGCCAACCCTTTCAACTACTTCGGTTACTTCACCAACCAGACGAGCCTTCTGATGAGCGTGCTGCTCATGACCGCCGGCGGACTCTCGCTCGCGCGACGCCACGCACCCGTCGCGCTAAGTACCCTCCGCGGCGTCGCGACGGCATACCTCGTCGTCGTAGCCGCGATCTACAACACTCTCGTACCCGGAACCGGTGCGGCTCCGCCATGGGTCAGCATGATGCTGCACGTCGTGCTTCCCGTAATAGCCCTCCTCGACTGGGCCCTCGTGAACGACCGACGCCCCCTGGCCTGGCAGCGGCTGTGGATCGTCCTGCCCTACCCGCTCGTCTGGCTCGCTGTTGTTCTGATCCGCGGGGCTACAGACGGGTGGGTGCCCTACGGGTTTCTGATGCCTGAGAACGGCGTGCGCTCACTCGTCCTGCACGCCGTCGGGCTGTCATGCACTGTCCTCATGGCCGGTGCCCTGGTCTGGGCGATGAGCAGACGCCCGATCGACCAACTCAAGGTCAACGTCCTACGCCGCTAGATCCCGCTAACGGAGCGCCTGACACCTGCCGCATCGCCAGAACATCCCCATCAACCCGACATCAGGCCTGATCATCGGCGAGCAGATCGTCCTACTCCAGGACTTTCCGGGCGTCTCTGCCGGCCCCGTAGAGTCCTGGACCTCCGTGGAAACTTCCATGGAAATTTCCGCCGTAGACTCAGCCCCATGAGCCCAGACCCCGAAGGACTGTCTCAGAACGCAGAAGGGCTGTATCAATACGCGGAATCACCGGTCGGGCAACCTGGAAGACCGTCGAACTTCAGGCGCATTGTCCGCACCTGCCTCCTCGGACTTGGCGTGTTCCTGGTGCTCTTGGTGGTCTGGGTCGGGGGTTTGGTGTGGGGCCAGATTGATGAGGGCAACGTTCCACCCGACTCTGCTTTCCCTCCCGTTCCTGCTCCCAGCGTCGCCGGAGAGATCGCAACTGTGTGTGCTTCGGGTGGTTGCTGGCGAGAAATGGTCTTACAAGTTGATCCGACGACATCAGCACAGACAGTCGCCGCCACCATGGGGGTTACCTCGGAACGATGCGGGCCCGTGAACGTATGGACTATGCAGAAGACCTGCGTAGGGAGGGCCGGGAGCGGCGTCGGTGAACAGCTAACGATCTACCTTCGTTTCAGCGAATCGTTGTCAAAGTACTCATGACTCAGGCCGTCTACCCCCTACGCACGCAGAGCGATCGGTATCTGTGCCTGGCGTCGGTGTCTGGTGTCCGGTGCGCAGCCTTCGATAGTTTGGGTGGGTAACGAATGTCTTCGTGGGGTTGATGGAGGGGGAACCAATGGGGTTTATGCGTAGAAATCGTAGTGCGCTGTGGGTCATCACGCTGGCCGCAGGACTTGCCGCGACGGGATGCGGGAGTAGCCAGCCGGCTACGGAACCAGTGACCGAGAGAAGCAGCGCCTCTCCAACCGAGACTTCATTTCTTACGCCGGCATCCTCGACGACCGCGACGCCGACCATGAATCCCGAAACGGCGCCGCCCCCGGCCACGACTCCAACGGCGCCGCCGACATTGGGCAAGGTTGATTCCTACCAGACGGGCTACTCCTACGCGACCGGAGCCCTACCCGAGCGGTGGCTCAGCCAAACCGGCTGGTACGCGTTGAACGGACAAGGCGCGGAAGTCTCTGGAGACCTCGCGGCACTCGTGGAACGCGACCCCGCGACCGACGATCAGGCATTGGTGGTCACCAACAGTGCCGGCGATGTCCTGTACCAATCGCCCACCCTGGGCTTGCAGCAGCCTCAAGCAGTCCAACCTGTCCTCGATCGGGTGCGGCAGAACGGCAAGGAGTACGTCACGTTCTTCCAGATCGGCTTGCCGGCGCAGCCAGGCGCGGCATCGGGCAGCGAAACGCCTATCACTCAGCTGATCGTCGTCGATGAGAACGGTGCAGCAACAGTGGTGGATGAAGACCTCAGCCACTACCGGCCACGATCCACAGATGACGGAACCAGGGCCCTGGCGTTCACCTCCACCAATGGCAGCCTCGACTCGCAAACCGGTGTGGCGGCCAGTCAAGATGCCCTCGATGCCGCACGAGTATTGGACCCGGAAGCCGCTGAACTGGAAGCAGTTCCTCAAATCGAAGGGCAACGATGGCTGGCCAGGATCGACGGCGTCGATGTCTACCGGTCCCCGAGGGGAGCCACTGACCCGACGACTGGTAAACCTGTAGCTACCGCCGGTACTCGTGACTGGTCAACGACGTTCTACGACCACCCTTCCGGGTCTTTAACCTTCGGCCCGACCTTCATGTCCACACGCCAACTTGATGGAAGCTGCAAGATCCTCGACCTGCACACCGGGGAACCCCTCACCTTCGAGGGAGCTGCCCAGGGGTGTGCCTATCCGATCTCTACGCGCCCGACAGCCGGTGGCGCGTCCAGCCCGGACGGCGATCTGCTCCTGATGCACTGGCAAGACGAGCAGGGTGTTGATGCACAGTGGGTGGTGAACTTGAAGACTGGAAAGCAGGAAAGGATCGCTCCGGCGTCCGACTTCATGCCTACCTCCATTTCTGACGCAGGAGAGGTCTACGGGAGGGACACTGCCGGCGTCAGAACCGGTTACCTCAAATTCCCGGACCAGATGCAACCCCAATTCGACGACATCAAGCGTGATCTTCCCACCGCGATCAACGACGACGGCCTTGCCATGTTTAGATACGAGGACCTACCAACCTACTTCGCCGTTCCGGTCAAATAACCCGTCTCATCGTAAGTAGAACGCTCAATCTACCTACCGAACCCGCAGCACACCGTCCACTGTCCTACTCGAGGATCTGAACGCGCGCTGCAGGGATCGATCTGTGGGACGGCAGGGAAAGGTCCTACCTCGTGTCGAACCGTGCTCCGTCACACCTCGATCTACGGGTGGCGAGCAGGAGGAGAACGAAAGGGCCGGGAGGGATAAGCGCGAGAAGAACCCACCAACCTGAGAGATTCGAGTCGTGGAAACGGCGGACTGCAATAGCGAAACCAGGGACGATGGTGGTGACCAGCCAAGAACCCGCGATCAGAAGAGAGAACGCCGCGACAGGCGAACTGGGTGCGTCCGTCAAGTAGACGTTGACTAATTCAATGTCCGCAAAGACTGCAGACCCGAACGGCCCAATGGACAAAGTCGGCTGCGGAGTCCGACCTGAGGCCAGCGCGGGAACAAGTAGCTGAGTCGCAGACAAGACGACGACATTCACGAGCATCCACCACCAGTACTCGCTCCGACTCGCCCGCCCTCGCAGCTGAAAGGTCCGAGCAACAAATCTGCTCATTGCTTCCGGCAGTGAGCACCCCGGCATAGGAGCAGCGTCGCTAGTTATACCGCTCGTGGAGCCCAAGCCGCGATTCTTCACCGGATAGGTGGTACTGGATGTTGTGCCTGCCGGATTTTCAGCACAGCAAGGAGGCCTGTCACGAGAAAGGCAGGGATCCCGATCACGCTAAAAAGGATCAGAGACTCGACTACCCAGGAGGACTGGCCTGCATCGGCCAGGGCAATTTCTCGACCGAAGGCTGCCATCAACACCGCACCGAGCAGGCCCACCAGAGCAAACGACACGGTGCCGACCAGTGCGGCCCTCGAATAATTGCTTCTTTGACTCCAGGCCTGACCGAAAAGTCCTACCGTCGCCGCGAATGCGATGAATCCCAGGAGCAGGAGAACGGACACGACGAACTGGGGAGCCATGAAGATACTGGCGCCGACCGCAGCGGCGAGGAGACCTGCCGCAACACCGGCCATACGCCATGCGCGGGAAAACCCTGGGTGTGAAGGTCTCAGTCGTGCTGCTGAAACCCAAGAACCAGCGATCACCGCCGGTATGACCAAGAAAGGGACCACCGCGACGGCGAACAGTCCCAGTCCGACGAACGCGACCGCCGTTACGCGGTTTCCAGCACGTGTCACTGCAATCCCCCAAGCTCACCGTTCGAACGACTGTACCTGCGCTGTATTCGGTCACCCGTCCTCTCCCGCTCGGGATTCCTACTGACCGGATAGTTAGGATTTGCGATCGCGCTCAGGAGCATCGTCGCCACAACGTTTGCCGCCGACCGAGAACGCCCAGAGCCGACCGCGTAGCGCGTCGTACCACTGGCTCAGGTAGGCGTCGGGTGTCGCGTCCCGCTTGTGGATGACGACATCATTGAGGCTCCCGGCTCCCCCACGCAGGCTCTCCGCCACCTCAGCGCGAGCAGCCTCCACCGATTCCTCCGTGGCCTCGGTCCGCAGCTCCATCGCCATGTCCTGGTAGCGCTGCCCTGCTCCCGCTCGGCCGTAGACTCTCAGCAGAGTGGAGAAGGCGAGCATGTCGAGGGTGACCGCTTCCCAATTTGCCGTCAGCGGGTCCTCCACCTCGGACCCTGACGGGTACCCGATCCAGTTCTTGCTGCCGGTAAGGAATGCCGCGTGGGCCCGATCCAAGCAGAGGTACGCGTCGTTGCCGGAGAAGTTCGTGTCCGGCACCAGCTCGTCCAACAGCTTACGCGAGCCGATCATCCGACGTTCCGTGCCCGGTCCGTCCATGAGGGCGTACGTCCATTCGTGTTCCCTGCCGAACAGCCCCTTGGGCTTCCGTGCGATCGCTTTGATCCAGCGTTCCCGGTACGTCATGCCGAACTCGTGTCTCCTCGGTCGCCCCTTACGTCACTGTACGAGAAGTCCTTCACACTTGCGGGGAAGCTGCTCACTGCCACACCACCCCCTGAATGGGGGGGGGCGACAGACCATGGGCTACAGACTGTTCCTCGGCGGAGAGTTCAATCGTCGAAGACGGACCAGCAGATGCTGTTCCTGCGGCTTTGGTCCTCAAGAACCAGAGAGCGGAGGTGGCCGGGGATCTGCTGACGCTGCCAGTCGCGCTCAGTACGCGCGACGTCCCGCTCTTGATCGCGGGATGCTGCAGCTGCAGCGGCCTTGATCGCATAAGCGGCTGCTCCCAGGTCGTGTTCGGGAACGTGGGCGACACAGGCCGCCTGGCCGGATGCATACGCCGCGAACCGCGGAGCACCATGTAGAAAACGGGCAGCGCCCATCGCGTGCCCTCCGATTGCGCGGGTGACCATCATCTTCGCTTCGCCGCGCGCCCAGGCTCGTGCCGCTTCGACCGCCGCACGAGGCCGACCGTCCTCACTGTTCGAGTCCTCGAATAGCCCTAGAACATGCTCGGCACAGGTCGCCGCCCACAACGCCAAAAGCTGATGATCTGCTTCGGACAGGAGCCCTCCGCGCCGAATGGACACAAGACGAGGATCGCGAACAGCAGGAAAGATCATAAGTGTGTTTCTTACCCCTACCCGTCCCGGGCTGCAACACACGACCATGCAGCTGCCCGCAGGAGGATGGGCGTGTGACCGCTTCGCCCCGGACACGCCTTCCTGGTGAAAGACCGTCAGGGGCGATTAGCCTCACCCCATGACCGAATACCCGCAACTGCTCCACACGGTCCTCGACACGACCGATGTGCGAGAACTGGCGGAGTTCTACCGTCAACTCCTCGGACTCCAATACCGGCCAGGAGACGAACCTCCGACAGAGGATCAGGTCGATGACGCCGATTGGTTAGTGTTGACCGACGCCCACGGCCTCCGGAAACTCGCTTTTCAGCACGTTGATCACCTGCAGCGGACAACCTGGTCCGCACCTGATGTGCCGATGCAGATACACCTCGACCTCACCGTTCCTGACCGGGAAACACTCGCCGGTAAACATTCCAGGGCATTGGTCTTGGGAGCTGAGCTCCTCTTCGACCGTACGGACGACCGCGACGCGTCGTCAGCGGCCACCCGGTACCGCCACCACCCCGATGCATGACTCCACGACCCCGGCGTCCAGGGCGACGCGGGCCATGAGGCGGCGGAGCTGCATTTGTTCCTCCGGGTTGAGGTTCGTCATCAGCCTGCCCTCCACCTCGCGCAGTGCTGCGCGTGCCGTGGCGAGGCGGGCGCGGCCCTGATCGGTCGGGAGGACCTGACGGATGCGGCGATCCGTCGGATCCGGCCGGCGTTCGACCAAGGACTCCCCCTCGAGGGCGTCGACGACATAGACCATCGCCGTCTTGTCGATCCCGAGGCGCTGCGCGAGGACGAGCTGCGAGGTCGGGGCCTCGGTCGTGATGGCCACCAGCACCTGGTACCCCCGCGGCCCACCCGGGACATCAGCGACGGCGACCGTCGCAATCCGGGAAAAGCCCTGCGACATGGCCTGCAGCGACCACCCGAGCTCCGTCTCGATGCCCCCGGCCCCCCAATCGATGCCAGAGCGCTCGAGAGGTTCGTCCGGTACTTGTGAAGCATCCATGTAGAAATCATACCAAAATTAGATCGTCCTTTTTCTAGATGATTTGTGCTTATGATGATGCGTCATTCCGGTCGCCACGCCGACCCTCACCCGAAAGGCCACCATGCCTGAGACCCGACTCTCCGCACCCGCCGAACACTCCTTCGGCGGAGCGGCCGGCATCACCCCGTTCCATCTGGATGTTCCCGAGGCCGATCTCGAGGATCTGCGCCGGCGCGTCCTGTCCACCCGCTGGCCCGACCGCGAGACCGTCCCGGACACCTCACAGGGCCCTCAGCTGGAGAAGCTCCAGGCCCTCGCGAACCATTGGGCATCCGCGTACGACTGGCGCCGCGCCGAGGCGCTGCTCAATACGTGGGGTCAGTTCACCACCAGCATCGACGGCCTGAACATCCACTTCCTGCACATCCGATCATCGGTTCCAGGGGCGCGCGCATTGCTGCTGACCCACGGCTGGCCTGGCTCTGTGCTGGAGTTCCGGCACGTCATCGGGCCCTTGACGGATCCCGAGGCCCACGGTGGGAGCGCAGCGGACGCGTTCGACCTCGTCATACCGAGCCTGCCCGGATTCGGTTTCTCCGGTAAGCCCACCGGAACCGGCTGGAACACCCAACGGACAGCCAGAGCGTGGGCCACACTCATGGAGCGCCTCGGATACGCGCGCTGGTTCGCGCAGGGTGGTGACCTCGGCGCCTCTGTCACCGCCGAACTCGCCGCCCTGCAGCAGTCAGAGGACATCGGTCTTGCCGGCATCCACCTGAACATGGCCCTCTTCATGCCCACCGAAGAGGAGATGCTCTCGGCCACACCCGAGGAGCAGGCCATGCTGCAGGAAGGCGGCTACTACTGGCAGACCCTCTCCGCGTACTCGCAGCAGATGTCCACCCGCCCCCAAACCATCGGCTACCCACTCTCGGATTCGCCCGTCGGCCTCGCAGCCTGGATCTACGCGATGTTCCAGGACGTCGGAGGCTCCCACGATCGCCATGGGAACGCCGAGGCGATCTTCACCCTCGACGAGATGATCGACGACATCATGCTCTACTGGCTCCCCAACACGGCAACATCTGCCGCACGCATGTACTGGGAAGCAGGCCGGAACGGCTGGGCCAACCCCGGCACGCTCGAGGAACCCCTCACCCTCCCCGTCGGACTGAGCATCATGCCCGGCGAGTACATCCGCCGCTCCCGCCGCTGGGCAGAGTTGCGGTACACAAACCTTGTGCACTTCACCGAAGTGGCCGACGGCGGCCACTTCGCCCTCCTCGAACAACCCCGCCTCCTCGTCGACGACATCCGCGCCACCTTCCGCACCCTCCAATAGCCCAACCCGAACCCCATCAAGGCAGGGTGACTTCGGCCGGTGTCTTGGAGCCGGTCGGTTGGAAGACAGCTCGTCAAGACGCCTCGACTTCCTTGGAGTCATTACCTGCTGATTGTCTTGCTACCTTCTCTTCCGAGCAGCGTCGGCGAATCGCGACAGATGCGTTGGTCGCGAGACAGTTTTCGGGGCGATGAATGCGTGATCGACGATTCGGCGGGTCTGGGCGTCCGAACAACTGATGCGTCGTTACGCTGGCTACCATGTCTCACGTTCTGATCACCGGGATGTCAGGAGCAGGCAAGACGACCCTGCTGGACGAACTGTCCCGGCGGGGCCACCGGACGATCGACACGGACTATGACGGCTGGGTGCTTCCCGACGGTACGTGGGATGAACCGCGTATGTCGGCACTTCTCGCGTCCGATCAGACGCTCGTCGTCTCGGGAACGGTCGAGAACCAAGGACGTTTCTACGACCGGTTCGCAGCGGTCGTGCTCCTCACTGCGCCGTTGGACGTGCTCATCAAGCGCGTCGAGACACGAACGAGTAATCCTTGGGGCAGGGCAGAGTCAGAGCAGTCCCTGATCCGCCGGCAGGTGTCCGACGTCGAGCCGCTGCTGCGTCGCAGTGCGAGCCTTGAACTCGACGGCCGCCGGCCGGTTTCAGGGCTGGCCGATGAGGTCGAATGTCTCCTCGTCGCTACGTCCGATGGCCGACTGTGAAAAAGGATGGACTCATGCGCGAGTTCATGCGCTCACTGGCCGATGACCTTCTCGCCACCCTCGCGCCCAAGGGCCGGCTCGTGGCCATCGATGGCGTCGATGGCAGCGGCAAGACGACCTTCACCGCCAACCTGGCCGCCGAAGTCCGGCACCGGCCCGTAATCGTCATCCACGTCGATGACTTCCTGAACCCTTCGCCCGTCCGGCACGCCCAGGGCCGCCACTCCCCCGAAGGCTTCTGGAGAGACAGCTACAACTACGCAGCCCTTCGCGAGTCCGTGCTCATCCCGCTCGGACCCGACGGAGACGGCCGGTACTCGCCGGCCTCCTACGACCCGCTGACCGACCAGACAGCAGTCGCGAAGTCACTCGAGGCTCCGCCGGATGCGCTGGTCCTGGTGGAAGGCATGTTCCTGCACCGCGACGAGCTCCGCGCATTCTGGGACGCCTCAGTGTTCCTCAACGTCCCCTTCACCGAAACCGCAGCACGCATGGCAACCCGGAACGGCAGCAACCCTGACCCCGAACACCCGACGATGCGCCGATACGTGCACGGCCAGCGTTTCTACTTCGAAGCCGCACAACCCTGGGAACGAGCCACCTTCGTCATCGACAACCGCGACTTCACCTCGCCCAAGATGATTCCAACCAACATGACCCCACCACTCCGTTGAAGGATCTGCTTGCGGACACATGTGGCCCTATCTGCGAAAGTGACGCCATGACTTTGGATGATGAACTCGACCTGATCGTCGAGCGTCGAAACCGCGACAACATGCAGCCGACCATCGATGCCCTGATGCCCTACTACGCCGCCCATCCGGAGAACGCGCGGGTGCTGTACGAAGTGGGCGGGGCTTACGACACCGCGGGCCAGGAGGACCTCGCGCGGGGGTTCTACGAGATGGCTCTTGCTGCCGGGCTCGACGGTGATCTGCTGCGCCGGTGCTACGTCCAGTACGGGTCGACGCTGAGGAACCTGGGCGCGTACGACCGGTCGCTCGAGGTCTTCGAGGCAGCTCGTGCTGCGTTTCCTGACTCCCCGGCGCTGGGAGCTTTCGAGGCCATCACCCTGCACGCAGCAGGTCGATCCAACGAATCCGTCGCGGCGTTGCTCGACCTGGTGGTGAACTTCGTCAGCACTCCCGATATCGCACGGTACACGCCGGCGATCAACGGAAATGCGGCCTCCATCCGCGCTCTCGAAAACGGGCACCCGCAAGGCGCGATTCCCGCCGAAGATCAGTAGGCGGGCAACACGAGGGCTTATGGAGAAGCGAGGCTGCAGGGCATGATCGTCGATATGGACACAGCGCGTGCCGGTGCAGGCAGGGTCGTTCTGGAAACGGACCGGCTGCTGCTTCGGCGCTGGCGCGTGTCCGATGCCGTGCTGCAGCGCACCCTCTGGACCGAACGCGATCCTCGCGTACCCCAGCACCGCCGGATTGATGCCGAGGGGCGCCCCACGCTGGAGGAGATCGAGGACGGCATCCGTCGTGACGACCCGGATGCCTCCCTGGGGCTTCTGGCCATCGAGCGGCGAGATGTCGGTGATGTCATCGGCTACTGCGGTCTGATCGCGAACGACCACGGGCAGGACGGCGAACCAGAACTGGCCTACGAACTTCTCCGCGCAGCCTGGGGCCAGGGGTATGCGACCGAGGCAGCACTGGCTGTCATGGGCTGGGCGAAGGAGTCAGGTCACCGACGCCTGTGGGCCACCATCCGTGAGTGGAACAGCGCTTCTCGCCGTGTGATGACCAGGCTCGGTTTCGTCGAAACCGCTCGAGTGGACCGGGACGCCCTCCACGGGCACTCACTGTTCTACGTCAAGGACCTCAGCAGCTCGGAAGGCAGGGCATCCGCACAGTGAGGCAACGCCCCCGCGAAGTTCAGAAGGTTGTCTGCTATGTCGTCCATGATGGGCACCTCCTGGTGTTCACCCACGACGACACGCCGATCACCCGGACAGGCATCCAAGTGCCGGCAGGTTCCATCCGGGCCGGAGAATCTCCGGAGGACGCCGCGATCCGCGAGCTCTCCGAAGAAACCGGCCGACACGGGCAGCTGGTACGCGGCGTGGGTACCCAGCGCTACGATCTCCGGCCGGCTCGGGACGAGGTTGCCGTGCGGCACTACTTCCGCTTCAGCATGACCAACGCTGACCTGACGGAGCGGTGGACGGCAGGAGAAACAGATCCTTCCCACGGTGGGGGGAGCATCACCTGGACGTGCTGGTGGATCCCGTTGACGGACGCGCACGTCCTCGCAGCCGGGTTCGGCGGCCTGCTGGGTGTCATGCTCGACGAAGCCACTGACCAGTGACTGGCTCACGGGCGGGTAGATCCAGGGACTGGGTGGATAGGGTCTCAGCAAGGTCGTTCTGAGCGCCCCTTTCATGGCACGGGCTTCGTGGCGTGCGGCGCACCCGGAGTGGGGGCCCGGTCAACACGAAGAAGGGTTCGGGCTGCTGGACGAGTGCCCTTGAGCGTCCGATGCATAGGGCTCTCGCGTATGTCCGATTCGTGAGCCTATGCGCTGGCGGTTTTGGCTTGTCGGGATGCGTGGGCGCGGGCTTTCATCCTGTTGCCACAGGTAGCCATGGAGCACCACTTGGCCGTTCCCGGACGGCTGCGGTCAATCAGGAACAGGTTGCACTCATCATTCGCACAGGGCCGCAGCCGGCCAGGCGCATCATGCAGGATCCTGGACCAAGCCATGACCGCACGAGCCGGGATCCGCCCGTCGGGGTGAGTCGAGAGCGCCCAATGAATGCCGTGCGCTGAGACCTGCGGAACCAGGACTGCGTCCTCCAGTGATTCCGCCAACCCATCGAGCGCATCCGCATCACCGCGGATCACATGATGAAGCACGTCGCGCACCTGTCGGACCTGCTCACGCTCCCCCGGCGAACCCGTACCCCCGAACCGCGCCGTGAACTCAGGCCAGGACTCAGCGGTCAACTCTTCCGACTGCCGTCCCCCAACTACCGGGGCACTGTTGAGTACCGCCAACAACAGATCTTCATCCTCGACCATATGAAACCCTCCCTCACTCCAAGCAGCACCGATGTGTCCATGCTACCGTCTTGCTAACCAGTAAAACAATTTTGAAAGGTTAGTCCTATGCCAGCTGTTCACCACCGCACGATCACCGTCAAGGGGCTTGAGGTCTTCTATCGGGAAGCCGGTTCCGCTGACGCGCCGGTCCTCCTTCTGCTGCATGGTTACCCGACGAGCTCGCACATGTTCCGCCACCTCATCCCACGTCTCGCGGACACCTATCACGTCATCGCACCGGACCATATCGGCTTCGGCCGGTCCTCCGCCCCTTCCGTCGAGGACTTCGACTACACCTTCGACGCATTGACCGAGGTGACTGCCGCATTCCTCGAAGCCATGAACGTGCGCGCCTACACCGTCTACACGCAGGACTACGGTGCACCCATTGCATGGCGCCTCGCCCTGGCCAACCCGGGCGCAATCAACGGCGTCATCTCGCAGAACGGCAACGCCTACGAAGAAGGCTTCGTCCCCGACTTCTGGGCACCTATCTGGGCGTATCACGCGGACCCATCCGCCAAGAACGAACAAGCACTCCGCCCGGCTCTAGGCCGCAATGCCGTCGAATGGCAGTACACCCACGGTGTACCCGACCCAACCACCATCGACCCCGACGCCTGGGAGCACGATCTCGCACTACTCAGCCGACCGGGTGTCGACAAGGCGCAACTGGCGCTCTTCGCCGACTACCCAACCAACCGGGACCTCTACCCGGCCGTCCACAACTGGTTACGGACCTCCAACGTGCCCGTCCTGGCGATCTGGGGCAAGAACGACGAAATCTTCGGACCCGAAGGAGCACACGCGTTCCTCCACGACGCACCCCACGCCCGCATCGAACTCCTCGACGGCGGCCATTTCCTCCTCGAATCCCACCTCGACGACGTCACCACCACCATCCGCCAATGGAGAGCCGGTTTCCAACCTACAAGCACACCGAGTACCAAGAACTGATTGCCCGAGCGCATCGGAGTCGATCTGCGCAGTTGCGCTGGGGCGTGCTCAGCGCAACATCTCCGGCTACGAATCAGGAAGCTGTATAGAAATGAGGAAGTGAAGGGTCACAGCTCGCTGCTGTGGTGGCACCGGGACCGTTGGGAAATCCGCGCCATCGTCACTTCGGCTAGGGATTGCGACCTGAACCGTAGAAGGAGATGAGAATCAGGTGCAAGTGTTGTACCACCGCGCCCTCACCCCGACTCCTCAGCTGGCAGCTGTACAGGGCTTCCATGGGCAAGTACGCCCGAGATGAAAAGCTGCACGAGGGTGCCGGCCCTGTATCGAGGGTCGTGCGCGGCGCCGATGCATAGATTTCCGATGCCCTTGAGGACGTTATACGCATCGACCTGCGCCGCTGCGGTCTCCGACTGGCGGACGGCGCCAAGGAGCGAGCCGCAGACAGGGACCAGGCGATCGACGAAGTAAGAGTGCAGGGCATCAGCCCCCGCACTATCGCCCTGCAGTGCACCGGCGAGCCCGTGTTTGGTGATCAGAAACTCCACGAACAGAGACACCCACGAACGTAGAGCCAGTTCAGGCGTCGCACTCTCCGCAAGTAATCGCTGACCGGCATCTGCGCACGCCTCCACCTGGTGCCGGTACACGGCGACCACCAGCTCCGGGCGTGTCGGAAAGTGGCGATAAATGGTCCCCACGCCCACGCCGGCCCTCGCTGCGATCTCCCGGACCGGAGCGTCGACGCCGGAATTCACGAACACCGCGGCAGCCGCGTCGAGCAGCGCCTGCTGGCTACGCCGTGGGCGACCGACCTGCTTGGGTTGCTCACCGTGCGACTGCTCGATCTGGGCATCAGTCATGCGCTCTCCTAGCGGGCGTGGCAAAACATTTGCATTACGGAGCAGAGTTCCGTAATGTTGCGGAACGGCGCTCCGATAACCAGTATCGCAGAGCGCTGTCCCAAGAGAGGAAAATACTTTGACTCCATCATTGGTCAGGACGCTCGATTCGGTCATTGGCACCGGCACGCCTGTAGCCTCAGTTGCCCCCGTTCGACTGACCGCTCCCGGCCGCGCTGTCCAACTGGAAGTGCGCGTGTCCGCCCCTGTCGCCGGCACGAACCTACCCATCGTCTTGTTCTCCCATGGCAATGGGTGGCATCTCGATGGGTACGCGCCTCTCACCGAATTCTGGGCCTCGCGAGGGTTCCTCGTGATCCAGCCCACGCACCTGGACTCCCGACGGAACGGATTCGAGTTCGACCACCCGGTGTTTTCGAGTATCTGGACCGAGCGGATCGCGGACCTCAGGCGTGTCCTGGACCAGTTGGACACCATCGAGGCCGCGGTCCCCGGACTTGCCGGCCGCATCGACCGCAGCCGCGTTGCCGCCACTGGTCATTCCTGGGGTGGTCAGACGGCGCAGGCGCTCCTGGGGGCGCGGATCTTCGATGAGGCAGGGCAAGTTGGCGAGGACATGTCCGATAGCCGCGTCACCGCGGGCATCCTGTTCGCGGCAACCGGAGTCGGCGGCGAGCACCTGCATCCGTTCGCTCAGGCCAACTTCCCCTTCATGCGCCCCTCGTTTCAGGAACTGACTACGCCGACTCTCGTCGTCGCAGGTGATCACGACCAGTCCAAGATGTCCAGCCGCGGGCCTGACTGGTTCACCGACGCCTACACGTACAGCCCGGGCGCCACCGACCTCCTGACCTTCTACGGTGCCGAGCACGCTCTCGGCGGGATCGTCGGCTACGAAGTCGCCGAAACCACCGATGAAGACCCCGAGCGGGTCGCCGTCATCCAACGGATGAGCACCGCCTACCTCCGTACCGCTCTCCACGTGGACGAGAACAGCTGGTCCACGGCGCGTGCAGCATTCAGTGACAGCGCCGATCCGATCGGACGCGCCCAGAGCAAGGCATTGGCACACAGTTGAGCCCCTCGCTATTCATGCCGGCTCACGGCGAGCGACCTGACATTTGAACTGGTTGAGACGATGGCCTGCGCGTGGCTTCTGAGACGGTCATCGTCGTTTTTACATGGTCAAGATCGTTTTGAACGATGACCACTCCGGGAGCGTGCCTTCACATCACATGCAGTCTCACCTGGATGAACTGGTCGCGGCTGTCCAGGTACTCACCCGGATGGACGTGATCGGTTCCTCACGCATCGTCGGGCTGGGCCATGGCGAAGGGGCGATTCACGTACTCCGCTACGCGACCAGCACTCAGCTGGTCCCTGTCCCGCTTGGATGGTCGCACCGCATTGACCAGCTGACGCAATGCGCCGTTACCCCTGCGGCGAGTCGGGGTCACCTCGACCAGGGACGTGGTCGGTCTCGATGTCGACGTGGTGGCGGCTGCTGCGTCCTTCACGGAATGTATGGCAACGACGAGGTCCGCAGGCAGTTCTGGTCATGAAGGAATCCGCGCATCTCGTGTGCACGGGTCGTTCCCGGAGGCCGCGGAAGGCCCGACTCAACGATGGGACGCCGCAGTCAGGGCTTTGTCGATGTCACTAGGCGTCGGCAGGCACCGGAACCGTGTCAGCTCGAAGCGTCCGATGCCTCTCGTGTCACCTGGCACCTATCGCGTGTCCGCTCTTCTGGCGGCCACGACGCCCCCTCCTCAGGGCGAGTGCTCTTCCTTCGTGGCCTGTTCGGACTTGAGGATGCCGCCAGCGATGACACTCGATCTGGCGAGGACGTCCAGTTGTGCCGGATTGTACAAAGTGGTGAGCGATTCGACGACCGCGTTCTGGGTCACCTCCAGGCTCTTCGACAGGTGCTTTCCCGGGTCCGTGAGCCACGGGTAGTCCCTGATGGCATAAGCAATGGTTGGTGCATAGCGTTGTGCGAGTGCGGCGCGTACGGTTTCGTCGGCGTCGGGCGCCAATTCGTCGAACTCCTTGCTTACCGAAGCGTCGTCCTCTCTGATCATCTTCCGCAGATCCTGCATCGCGTCGTCGTCATACAACTGGGAGTAGATGAGCATCAACGACTGGTCCTGCTTGGAAAGACGTGGCGCGACGTCCTCAAACCCCGCCGGGACGCCCGTCACCGAGGACCCCTGCAGGATCGCCTGGATCTCCGCCCTGGCACGCTGCAACCTCTCGATGCTCACCGCGAGGTCCGCATCGATCGCCCTCAGCGCCTCGAACGATGAATCACCATCGAGAGTCACTTCGTCGATCTGGTCGAGCGGTACGCCGAGATCCCGGAGACGACGTATCTTCAGGAGGCGGACGAGGTGCCGGACCTCGTACTGCTTGTAGCCGTTGGACATCCTGTCCGGCTGCTCGAGAAGTCCGACCCGATGATAATGGCGAACAGTGTTCACCGTCGTTCCGGCCAGCTCGGCAATTCCTTGAGTGCTCCAAGCCATGCTCGTCACCCCTTCTTCGATCGTGGTCGCCGGTTCAGTCAGGCCGCACCTGCTGTGTCAGTCGGGGCTTTGGAAGGAGACTTCATGTTCCCATCCCGCAACCGGGGTGTAGCGAGAGCCGCTCCTGTGAGTCGGCACCAGAAGCGGTACAGGGCGGACTAGGTCGATCGCGGCGCCGTCGATCGTTCCCTGCCGTGAGACGCCGCCAATCCAGGTTTCCATCACCAGCCCAGAACTTCGAGAAGCCCGGTCGCAAGCACGGAGATGGCGATCGTCCACACCACGATGGCGATTGCCTGCCAGAACAGGACTCGCTCCTTCCTGACTCCCGACGCCGCAAAGAACGTGGCGGTGAGTTGCGTGGGAAGAGCGAGTGGGGCGAGGAGACTTGCACCCGGCACCCCGAACCGAGAGAGCCAGCCCTGCAGACGCCGCTGCCCCTTCGCGCGCCGGGCTGACGGAGCAACGGATGCAGAACCTGCCGGCTCGTGCCCTCCTCCTCGGGAAGCCACGACCTTCTCACGTACCCGGGAACTGATGGTTACAACGGCAATCACGCTCAGGAAGTTGCCGATCATCGCCGAGGCCGCTGCCACCACAGGGTTGATTCCGAGGAGGATGCCGATGCCAGCGGCTCCCTCGCCCTCGATATACGGGATCATCCCCGCGACGGCGACACCCAACGGCTGCACCATCTCGGGGAGCTGTTGAACCCACTCCTGCATACCCTCATACGGGTTGTCCATGATGTTCTCCTTCGAATCCCAAGCGGCGAGTATGGATTACTCCACCGTTGTCGAGCTTCTGTTGCGGCGCTGGCCGCGCTCGGCCACGGCGTGATGCCGTGTGCTGAAACCAGTGAAGAGGCTGTGCCTACAACAGGGTCAAGGACTCGGCATGAGTTCCCTGACACATCGACTACTACGGTGTGAGTACGTCCAAGCGATCCACGGTCACCGGGACGGCTGGGAGCGATTGTCTCTAATGGGCCGGGCTTGCGGGCATGGTGATCCGGATGGGAGTCCAAGGCGGCATCGAGCCTGCCCGCTGCTCATTCTCGACATCTGGTTCTCAATGCACTTATCGGCGATGTGCTCGCCGATCAGGGGCGAATACCCGGCCGCTTCGACATCCGCAGCCGACCACGTGACTACCTGGTCGCATTGGTCCTTCGGCACATCGTGGAGGAACACGGCCGCCGTCAGGACGCTGAACGTGGCGGCCGATGCGGGATGCGCCGGGTTCTTCCTACCCGACCGCATACTGCGCATCACGACATGTACACGTCGAGACTAACAACATTAAACCAACGCCTAATTGTGTTAGGCTTGTTTCATGATTCGTTCATCGCTCAGTAGCTCGGCGGTCATCGAGCGGGCCGCGGAGCTCGCAGACCGAGACGGACTTGAACACGTCACCCTGGCAGCTGTTGCCCGGTCGTTCGATGTGCGATCTCCCAGCCTTTATGCCCATGTACGCGACGTGGGCGCCCTCCACGACGGCATCACGAATGTGGCGCTCAGTCAGCTCGCTGACCGTATCTCCGAGGGCATTGCCGGCAGGTCCGGCAAGGACGCTCTGACCGCTTTCGCCCAGGCACACCGCGACTACATGCAGGAGCACCCAGGACGGTGGGACGCACTCAGACGTCGAGCAGGCGCCACGGCTGTTCAGGGTTCGGAGGCGGCACGTCTGGTCCGCGTTACCGAGGCCGTGCTTCGAGGCTATGGAATCGCTGGAGACGACCGGACGCACGCCATCCGCATTCTCGGTGGCGCCCTGAACGGGTTCCTCGAGCTCGAACGGGCAGGGAGCTTCTCCCACAGGTTGCCGGCAACGGCGGACACCTGGCCTCACCTGCTGTCCGCTCTGCACCTCGTCCTCTCGGACTGGACGGCGACCATCAACAACTCTGGGGAGTCCCGTTGACGAGGACGCCTGTCACGGCAGAACGCGTCGCTGGTGCGGCCGAGGTCGAAACCACCCGCGGTGTGCGACTGCACCGGCCCTGGCCACGTGTAGTTTCCGCGCCATCGCGGGCTCGTTCCCACAACAGCTCACGCCGAGGGGTTTCTTCCCCTTCGTGATTTGCCCATGTGGCGGGAACACAGTGTTCGCTGACTGAAATGCCACAGTTCCCGAGACCCTCATCGCCAGGTTTCGTAGGCCTGCACGGGGAACCTGCATTCCGGGACATGACGGCATGCCGAGCTCCAGCCACCCTGAAGTCACTCCTCCCCATCAACTCCCCTGTCGCCCGGCCGCGGAAAGGACCACGAATGATCAGCACCCCCCTCAGTCCAGAACTCATCCACGGAGTCGCTGAGGTTGAGCGCGTAGACCGCGGGCTGCGCCCGCATCGACTCCCCCTACACGTTCGGGAACGGGACATCGATCCACAGTTGCGCCTGATGGAAGCCCAACCCTCTGGGGCGCGCATCGCCGTCCGGACGGAAGCGCAACGAATCGAACTCGACGTCCAATCCACCCGGGTCGGCTACCGGACGATGGAGCGGCCACGCGGCGCCATCGACATCGTGGTCGACGACGCTCACATTCGGACGCATCCACTCACGGAGGGCGACGCCATCGAACTCGACCTGGCGACCGGAGGCAGCTCGACCACCGCCGGAGGCGTGGACCACATCGTTCTGGACAGCCTCCCTACCGGGCGGAAGACGGTCGAGTTCTGGCTTCCTCACAATGAAGCGGTAGACCTGATCGGATTGCGCTCGGACGCACCAGTCGAACCCTCACCGAAGACCGGCCGGATCTGGGTTCATCACGGCAGTTCCATCAGTCAGGGATCCAACACCACTCATCCCACCGGGACCTGGCCAGTCATCGCCGCACACCGCGCCGGCGCACGACTCCACAACCTTGGCTTCGGCGGCAGCGCCCTCATCGATCCGTTCCTCGCCCGCGTCATCCGCGACACTCCTGCCGATCTCATCAGCCTGAAACTCGGCATCAACGTCGTGAACCTCGACGCGATGAGGCTGCGCAGCTTCGTCCCCGCCGTTCACGGATTCCTCGACACCATCCGCGACGGCCATCCCACGACGCCGCTCCTGCTGGTATCGCCTCTGTACTGTGGCATCCACGAGAACACCCCCGGACCTGGATCCATCGACGTCTCAACCATTGGCACCGACACAGTGCAGTTCATCGCCACCGGCACACCCGACGACATCACCCAGGGACGGCTGACCCTGCGGGTGATCCGCGATGCCCTCGCTGAAATCTCCGCGTCTCGCCGGGACGACCCGAACCTTCACTATCTTGACGGCCTCAAGCTCTACGCTGCCGCCGACACCGTAATCCATCCGCTACCGGACGCATTGCATCCAGGCCCGGAGGCACACCGCCTCATCGGCGAGCGATTCGCCGAGCTCGCATTCGGGACCGGCGGCGCGTTCGCGTCCGCCTGAGCCCACGCCCCATTCCTCCACCCTCGCTCTCTGCGCCGCGCTCACGCTCGCCATCATCAGCCCCTACCGGTGACGCGGCGGACGCCGCAAACGCCTTCTTAGTCCTAATACGCCGTACTAGTACAGTGTGTTAGAGTGATGAGGTTCCCTCTCGGTGTCACCTTCGTATTCCTGACTTGTTGCAGGATGCGTCAGCGAGTCGACATCCTCCGCGGCCAATGGACACAGGCGACTGGTCCCGGTGTTGGCGTGGACCCGCGCGAATGACAGGTGCGAGGTGACCTGCGCCCCTGGCCATGGCTACGTCCTATCCCCGGGGGCATGGGAAGCAATTTCGACACACACAGCAATTGGAAGGATGTGCCCATGATTGAAGCTCAGAGTCTTACAAAGCGCTACGGCGCGAAGACGGCGGTCGACGCCGTCTCGTTCACCGTCCAGCCCGGCAAGGTCACCGGCTTCCTCGGCCCGAACGGTGCCGGCAAGTCCACCACGATGCGCATGATTATGGGACTGGATCGTCCCAGCGGCGGGCGCGTCACCGTCAATGGGCGGCCCTACGCCCAGCACCGGGCACCGCTCCGGGAGGTGGGTGCGCTCCTCGACGCGAAAGCCGTCCACACCAAGCGCTCCGCCTACAACCACCTCCGGGCGATGGCGGCGACGCACGGCATCCCGAACAGCCGGGTCAGGGAGGTCATCGAGCTCACCGGGCTCGAATCGGTGGCGAAGAAGCGGGTCGGCGGGTTCTCCCTCGGCATGGGCCAGCGCCTCGGCATCGCGGCGGCCCTGCTCGGCGATCCCCACACCGTCATCCTGGACGAGCCCGTGAACGGCCTCGACCCGGAGGGCGTGCAGTGGGTGCGCCACCTCGCGAAGGGCCTCGCGTCCGAGGGGCGCACGGTCTTCCTGTCCTCGCACCTCATGTCGGAGATGGCGCTGACCGCGGACCACCTCATCGTGATCGGCCGCGGCCGCATCATCGCCGATGCCCCCATCCAGTCCATCATCGACGGTCAAAGCAAGGCCCGGGTCAGGGTGCGGGCGGACCGGCCCCAGGACCTGCTCGGCAGCCTCGCCGGCGAGGGCGTCAGCTCCCAGCTGCTCGAGCCCGAACTGGTCGAGATCACCGGGGTCGAGCCGCGCCGGATCGCCGAGACCGCCCTCCGCGAACGCGTTCTGGTGTACGAACTCACGCCACTGCAGGTGTCCCTAGAGGACGCCTATCTGCAGCTCACCCAGGCCGAGGTCGAATACCAGTCTCAGAGCCTTTCCCCGGCTGTCCTGGACACCACCGAGGACACCGCACAGATCACCATCCCCGTGGAAGGACGCCGACCATGAGCACGCACACAACTTCATCGCCCTCACCAATGACACACGGATCCGGGCTCCAGCCAGGCTCCGGCATCACCTTCTCCCGGGTGCTCAAATCCGAATGGATCAAGGTCACCACGGTGCGCTCGACCGTCATCCTGATCGCGTCCACCGTCGTGGTCATGGTCGCTCTTGCCGCACTGTCCGCTTGGGGATACGCACAGTTCGCGGAGGCGATCAGTGACGGCAATGTCCCCGCCAATCTTCAGGCGCAGGGCCCCGGTAGCCCCGCCGATGAAGCGCTGACCGTACCATCGTCCGGATTGGTCTTCGGGCAGCTACTCATCGCTTCCCTAGCGGTCGTGCTGATCGCCTCCGAGTGGGCTACGGGAATGATTCGCTCCACCCTGGTTGCGGTCCCCGGGCGCACCCAGGCGCTCCTGGCAAAGACGGTGATCGTCTCAGCCGTCTCCTTCCTCGTGGGTCTACTCAGCGCCCTGGTGTCCTACCTGATCGCCCAGCCCATCCTTGGAGGCCAGAACATAGATTTCGCTCTCACCGAAAGCGGCGTTCTGGCGAGCATCATCAACACCGGAACATTTCTCGCGCTCGTCGCAGTCATCTCGATGTCCCTGGGCATCCTGCTACGCAACACCGCGGGCGGCGTCGTCACGGCTGTCGGCATTCTTTTCGTCCTGCCAGTCATCATGCAGCTCCTGTCAGGACTCGCTGACTGGGTCTCCGACGCTGCGCGGTTCCTGCCTGAAGAAGCAGGTAACCAAATGGTCGCCGTGACCGCAGCCGACAACGCCCTGACTCAGTTCCAGGGCGGACTTGTCATGGGCGTCTGGGCACTGGCATTCCTCGCCGCTGCCCTCATCGTCACCAAGAAGCGTGACGTCTAAGGACACCACTCTGGCCAATGCCAGGGCCACAAACCCTCGGTGAGGGAACCACAGAGCGAACGCTGAGGTTTCCTCACCGAGCCTTCCTCGACGCCGGAAGGCGCACCACAATGGACAACTCCCCCTGGTCGCGCTGGTGAAGCCCTCGATTCAACCTCGTGGAGCCCTCGCGATAACGTGAGCGTTCCCGGCGTCGACAACACCTTCGGGCGAGAGATGGCGCGACACCGTGGTCACGGCGTGGACGGCGAGACGGAGAGTCTCCGTCTCGGTTTCGACCCGCACTCCGTCGGCGGGCAGCGCACGCTCGTTCGTAAGACCGGTGATCACCGTCCCCAGGAATCGCGCCCGCTGCTCGATCTCTCCCGCGGGGATGGCGCCTTCCTCTATGAGCACGGTCAGCCATCGTTCGATGCGGTGGCGCCCCAATCGCTCGAGCGCGAGGTAGGTCGCCGTCGCATCCTGAGACGGAGTGACTGCCACATACGTCTCATACAAATCCCCCCACTGCTTCCGGGCGCGATCGCCCGTACCCACCTGCGCCAGGAGCAGGCGCAAGCACGCAACGAGGCGCTCGGTCGGCGATAGCAGGCGATCGTTGATCGGATCGTCCGGGATATCGAGGTCGTAGATTCCGGCGATGACGGTATCGATGAGATCGCGCTGGGTCGGGAAGAAGTGCCGTAGTGACCCCGTGCTCACCTGAGCCCGAGCCGCAACTGCACGCACACTCAACCGCGCGGTCGGATTCTCGCCTAGCATCGTTGCTGCAGCGATGAGGATCTTGCTGCGCGTGCCCTGTTCGTTCGCTGGGGTCTCCATCTCTCCCTCTCTGGAGTCACACCGACTAATACAGTGTGCTAGCGTGTTTCACGGTTGTTATCACACTGTACTAGCTGCGATTAGGAGTGGGGACATGAGGATGAAGCCGTGGGGCAGTCGTCGGGTGCGGGCCGGATCGGGTGAGCCGCTTCGTCGGTACCGCTGGTGGCAGATGTTCGGCAGATCTCTCCGATCCATCAGGCTTCCCTCTCCTGACGGCACGCCAACCATCTACACGGTCGACGTCCGTCACGCCGGCGACATGACAGACGGTGAGATCCGTGCACGCCTCTACGTGGATGGTTCCCTGCGCTCTTTCGCGAGGATGCCGACACGCTTCTCCGTGCCGGGCGGTCACATCGAGGTTGCTATCAACGGCTTCGGACTCAAACGTTGCCACTACGTGCGTCTTGACGGGGCCGAGCAGCAGCTGACTCCCGACCCCGCATCCGCGGAAGGGCGTCGTGCTCGGTTGCATCACCAACATCCCGG
This sequence comes from Arthrobacter sp. Ld5, assembly GCF_051172775.1. Lineage (NCBI taxonomy): Bacteria > Bacillati > Actinomycetota > Actinomycetes > Micrococcales > Micrococcaceae > Arthrobacter > Arthrobacter sp. Ld5. The sequence goes on along the minus strand of NZ_JBPKBO010000003.1, from coordinate 4,497 downwards.
CCTGAGCAGAGTGATCGGCATTGTTTCATCCGTGTTTGTCGTCATCGGCTTGTGCATCACAGTGCCGCAGATCATCGAATCGATCTCGCATATGCCGGCCATCGCCGATGCGATCGGAAGCTTCAGCTCCCCCGTGCAGCTTCCCCTCCAGATCGATCTGCTCTTCGGGCTCGCGGCTGTCATAGGCAGTACAGAACGAGCCCTACGGATGCGATCGAGTTGGATCGACGAACTCGCCAGCTGAGCCCACGAAAGGAAACAGGATGCAGAACATCGCCCGACCCGTCGCCGATGCAGCAACGGCAAGCACTGGTCTCCTCTCTTCTCTCAGATCGACCAGCGCCGGATGACCTGACACGTGATGACACCTTCGCCCGCGTGCCACCGCGGCTTCGGCCGGCGGAGGCCTTCCCGGAGGACGACTATCCGTCGCCGTCCTATCGCCTGTTCATCGGTGATCTCTCGCCGCTGACCGTCATCAGCTTCGGCGACTCCGCCGGCCTGGTCGATGACGCCGCGTTCGCCAGCAGGGGTGGTCCTGACGTCGCGTGGGACAGGGCGATAGGAAACCTCCGCGCGGAGCAGACCCCGGTCCCCGAGACCGCTGAGCACGAGAACGGATCCCTGTTCTCCTTCGAAGGCGGACCGGCCTACCTCTCCTCCTGGTGATCCGATCCTGGCGAGTTCGCCCGACGCAGCGCGGTTCGCCCCGGTCCGCTCGGCCTGCTGATGTCGGCCCCGGGGTGAACATGCTCGCCGTCCCAAGTGGCTGCAGGGATGTGGAGCGAGCCTGCCTGAAACCAACGCATGAACTTCTCTACCGCGCGGCTCTGGAGCTTGTGCGCGCTGCGCGTCCGCAAGTCCGGCCGCCGAGACCGGTGGTAGGCCGTCAACAGGATTTCAACCCAGAGCCTCGCTCCCTTCACGCGCCGCCGTCAGCGTGCCTCGCGGCTCCACGGCGCCGAAAGCCACGTCAACGTGGGTCTCGCATGTACCGAATGCCGAAGGAGACGTCATGCGCCTCGATGTGACCACCGAGCTGGGGGCTGCTGAAGGCTCGGTTTTCATCCAGCCTGTGAGGACTTTCTCCTTGTGGAGAGCGGTCCATCACTGCGAAGCCTTTTCCGGAACAGGCGCTCAGTTTGCTTCCGGCTTGGATCCTGGTTGTGCGCCGGGAGTATTGAAGGTGTGCATCAGCTGGCGGTACTGCGGGTTCTCGTGAAGAAAACCTTGAAACGCCGGGCACTAGGTCGATACTGCCAGCCGGCGCTTGTGCGCAGCGAGAATCACCCGGCGCGCCAGTACTCCGTCGATACCGGCACCGTCGAAGGCGTCGCTGACAACGGTCCGATGCAACGTTAGGACTCCTGCCCGCATCGTGTAGTTCACGTACCCCGCGAGCATGCCATCGCGGAAGAACTCGAAACGCTTATTGATCGGATTGTCACGAACCATGTCCCGTGTAAGGGACGGCGCGGATGCTTCCTGGGCTTCGGATTCGCGCCGCTCGATTTCAGCAGTCACCCGCTCGAAGTCGGCCTCAGCACCGTACGGGGGAAAGCCCGTATCCAGCGCCCTGTACAGCGCGTTGCTCCAACGACGCAGCTGGCGATTGGCGACCTCGCCAAGATCGAACGGGATCTCCCCCGACGAGACCGTCGATCCGCACCCGTTTGCGGGGCGCGTTCGACCAGCTTCAGGCTGAGGTAGAGACATCTCAGCGCGGCGGCCTTGCTGGGGAAGTATTCGTGCTCTGAAGGCCCACCGGTAGCGGGCGTGGAGCGACCTCCTTGATCGAAGATCTCTCGGATCAGACCGAACCCTCAACCACCGTCTTTCCTACAGTCCCTTGCGGAAAGCGTCTCGTCCCTGGCGGACCCCTCCGTAACCGTCAGTCCTGGATCATCCGAGCGACTCGTGCGGGTGATCCCACGACGACGGCGTTGGCGGGTACGTCCTTCGTGACGACGGCTGCAGCCGCAATCACGGCGTTGTCTCCGATCGTGATGCCTGGGAGGAGGGTCGCATTGGACCCAACCCAGACGTTCCGGCCGATGACGATCGGGGCTGGGTGCATATCGGCGCGCTTGTTGGGGTGCAGGTCGTGGTTGAGCGTCGCCATCACCACGTTGTGCCCGATCAGGCAGTCATCTCCGATGGTTATTCCGCCCTGGTCCTGCAGCTTGCATCCGGCTTTGATGAAGATTCGCTCGCCCAGAATGATGTTCTTGCCAAAGTCCGAGTAGAACGGCGGGAACACTGTCACCGAGTCGTCGACGGGCCTGCCTATCAGTTGGGACATCAACTGTCGGACGCGCGCCGGCTCCCGATAGCCACCGTTGAGCGCACCTGTGATCCGTAATGCTTCACGGCTCACGTCGTGCATCACCTCATGCAAGGGAGAGTCACCATTGATGGGGGTCCCCGCGTTCAGGGCAGTCAGTAGGTCGTTGAGTTCCACGGTTCTTTCCTCCGACAGAGTGCTGATTGGTGGGATGGTGGCGGTCCGGCTGCGCAGCAGCGCGAGGCCTTCGCCGTCGCCGTCGAGGGGGCGGGGCGCCCCTACCACCGCGCTCCAGTACGGCGCGGTGGTAGGGGTTGCGTCAAGTTCCGGCAGGAGTGGTGGGCTACGCGAAGGTGGCGGCGTCGATGACGAAGCGGTAGCGGACATCCGAGGCGAGGACGCGCTCGTAGGCGTCGTTGATCTTCCCGGCCGGGATGACCTCGATCTCGGCGCCGATGCCGTGCTGGGCACAGAAGTCGAGCATCTCCTGAGTCTCGGCGATGCCGCCGATCATGGAGCCGGCGAACGAGCGCCGACCGCCGATGAGCGCCATCGCGTTCACCGGCAGCGGCTCGGCGGGCGCACCCACGTTGACCATCGCCCCGTCGACCGTGAGCAGCCCCAGGAAGGCGCTGATGTCGATCGCGGCGCTGACCGTGTTGATGATGAGGTCGAGCGATCCGGCCAGTTCGGTGAACGTGGCGTCGTCGCTGGTGGCGTAGTAGTGATCCGCGCCAAGACGCATACCGTCCTCCTGCTTCTTCAGGGACTGCGAGAGGACGGTGACCTCGGCGCCCATCGCGTGGGCGATCTTGACGGCCATGTGGCCGAGGCCGCCGAGGCCGATGACGGCGACCTTCCTACCCGGGCCGGCACCCCAGCGGTGCAGGGGTGAGTAGGTGGTGATGCCGGCGCAGAGCAGGGGCGCGGCGGCGTCGAGTCCGATGCCTTCGGGGATCCTCAGCACGAAGTCCTCGGTGACGACGACGTGGGTGGAGTAGCCGCCCTGGGTGATGGTCCCGTCGCGGTCGGTGGCGCCGTAGGTGGCGACCGACCCATTCACGCAGTATTGCTCGTCGCCCGCGGCGCAGTTCTTGCACTCGCCGCAGGAGTTGACCAGGCAGCCGACGCCGACCCGGTCGCCGACGGCGTGGCGGGTCACCGCGGAGCCGACCTCAGCGACGATGCCCGCGATTTCATGCCCGGGCACCAGGGGGTAGGGCTGGGGACCCCAGTCACCTTGCACGGTGTGGATGTCGGAGTGGCAGATGCCGGCGTACTTGATCTCGATCAGGACGTCGTGGGCTCCGACGTCGCGGCGTTCGATGGTCGTGGGGACGAGGTCCCCGTCAGCGGAGGGTGAGGCATAGGCGTGGACGGTGGTGGTCATCGGTGTTCTCCTTGGGTGTTCAGTTGAAGCGGTCAGCGGTAGCGCCGTGCCAGTGTTCCTCGTTGCATTCGCTGTAGACGACGTCGCCGGGGCGCGTTTCCTGCACCGCCCCGCCGGAGGCGTGGGTTGCTCAGCGCTTCTTGGTTTTCTTGAGGTCATCGGCCATGGAGCGTGCGTCATTCGACAGCCGGTCGGCCCTGGAATCGTCGCCGGCCTGGACTGCTCGCCAGTAGTCGATCTTCAGTGCAACGTAGCGTCTGCGCAGGACAATGGACTTCGCTTCGAGGGTGAGCTGCTCCTGCTGGGCCATCAACAGGTCGATCTGCTCCGGGGCCGCGTCCGCACCGAGCGCCCCGTTGCCGATGTAGCGGCGCATGTCACTCACGGACATTCCCGTCGCACTCAGACAGGAAACCCAGGTCAACAGATCGAGGTCTTCCGTCGTGTACACCCGGTGATTGCTGCTCGCGCCGCGAGAGATCGGCGTGATCACACCGATCGACTCGTAATAACGCAGCGTACTGGCCGGAAGCCCCGTCAAGGCTGCTGCTTCCCTGATCCTGTACGTCTTCCTGATGCCTGGTGCGCTCACCCCATCAACGATAGGAACTTCAAGTACTTGAAGACAAGCCGTGCATCACACGGTGAGGAAACCCGATACAGCGCCACGTCCTACTCCCGGTGTCCAGCTGGCTCTGATTGGGTCCCCGTTAGCAGTCCAGTTGCTATGCGATAGCTAATTGGTTCTCTGCGGTCCAGCGTTTCCAGTATGTCGAGGGTGTCATTCCGTCGAGGGAGCCGTGGGGCCGTTCATGATTGTAGA